>JBNMJG010000001.1:0-23712 GCA_050873705.1 Coprococcus sp.
ACAGGTTCTGAAGTATCTGGACAAGTCTTATATTGCCGGTTTAAGTCTGCTTGGAGGAGAACCATTTGAACATGTGAACCAGCAGGGACTTCTTCCGCTTTTAAGAAAGGTGAAAGCCAGATTCCCGGAGAAGAATATCTGGTGTTATACAGGTTATGATTTTGAAAAAGATATTCTGGGGAGAATGACTGAGCAGTGGGAAGAAACAAAAGAAATGCTGTCTTATATCGATGTGCTTGTGGATGGAGAATTTAAAGAGGCGCTTAAGAGCCCGAGTCTGCAGTTTAAGGGCTCATCTAACCAGAGGATTATAGAAGTACAGCCTTCATTAAAGACAGGCCATATTGTTCTCTGGGAGCCGAAGGAATATGTCCATGTTGAAGTAAAAGAAAATTAAAATCAGGAGGATGCAGCAATGAAGCAGCAGGTGAATATAAAGAAACTAGACGACAGAGCGGTGATCCCGACTTATGGAACTGCTTTTTCAGCCGGAGCGGATCTGTATGCCTGTATGGATGGTCCGGTGACAATTGCACCGGGAGAGACCTATCTGGTACATACAGGTATTAGTGTGGCTGTTCCGGAGGGCTATGCCGGTCTGATCTATGCAAGAAGCGGCCTTGCTACCAAAAAAGGCCTGGCCCCGGCCAATAAGGTCGGTGTGATCGATGCCGATTACAGAGGTGAGATTATGGTTGCTTTGCACAATCATTCCACACAGCCGGCAGAAATTGATAACGGTGAGCGCATTGCCCAGATGGTCATTACACCATTTCTGACAGCAGAATTTATTGAAAGAGATGAGTTGGATGAAACAGAGCGCGGTGCCGGCGGTTTCGGCTCTACAGGAACAAAATAGCTGAACAGATATTCTTTCACAGTATATGCGGCCGTGAAAAAGCGTATGCTGATAAAGAAAGGGCGGGCATAAGTATTGAAAAAGTATTTTTACAATGGTATAATTAATGCTCGATAAGATTGAATGGATCCGCCGTCTGGCGGTAAGTGATGATGAGGTGACGAAGATGCTTGATATTAAATTAATCAGAGAGAATCCGGATAAGATTAAAGCCGGTTTGAAGGCCAAAGAGGTTGACTGTGACGAATTGATCGACCGCATTCTTGAATTAGACGAACAGAGAAGAACACTCCTTCAGCAGACAGAAGCACTGAAGGCTGAACAGAATAAAGTGAGCAAACAGATTCCTGCACTGAAGAAGGCAGGAGAAGATACAACTGCTATCTTCAAGGAAATGGGTGAGATCAAAGGTAAGATTTCCGAACTGGACGGACAGCTGAGAGAAGTTGTGAATGAGTATCAGCAGGATCTGTATTGTCTGCCGAATATGCCGGATGATGATCTTTTACCTGGCGGCAAGGAGAATAATCAGCCGCTGCGTTATTTTGGCGAACCGAAGAAGTTCGATTTTGAACCAAAGAACCATGTGGATCTTTGTACCAATCTTGGTCTGATCGATTATGAGCGAGGTGTTAAACTGGCCGGTAATGGTTTCTGGATCTACAAAGGCATGGGTGCACGTCTTGAATGGGCATTACTGAATTACTTCATTGATACACATCTGGCTGATGGATATGAGATGATCATGCCTCCATACATGCTTGAATATCAGTGTGGTCTGACAGCAGGTCAGTTCCCTAAGTTTGCAGATGAAGTTTATAAGATCGCCAATCCGACAGATGAAGGCAGAATCCATTATATGCTGCCTACAGCTGAAGCTGCTCTGGCATCTGTTTACAGAGATGAGATCCTGACAGAGGCTGATCTTCCTAAGAAGTTCTTCTCTTATACACCATGTTTCAGAAGAGAAGCAGGTTCTTACAGAGCGGATGAAAGAGGTATGGTCAGAGGCCATCAGTTCAACAAGGTAGAGATGTTCCAGTATACACTGCCTGAGAAATCAGATGAAGCCTTTGAAGAACTTGTAACAAAGGCTGAGAACCTGGTTAAAGGACTTGGTTTCCATTTCAGAACTGTTAAACTGGCAGCAGGTGACTGTTCTGCATCTATGGCAAGAACATATGATATCGAGATTTCTATTCCATCTATGAATGGTTACAAAGAAGTATCTTCCGTATCCAATGCAAGAGACTATCAGGCAAGAAGAGGCAACATGCGTGTTAGAAGAGCTGACCGCTCTATCCAGTTCATGCATACTCTGAACGGCTCAGGTCTGGCTACATCCCGTGTACTTCCTGCACTGGTTGAACAGAATCAGCTGAAAGACGGTTCTATCGTTGTACCTGAAGTGCTGAGAAAATATCTTGGCGGCATTGAAGTCATCACAAAATAAAGATCATTTGCAGGTGATGATATGCATGATTATTTGAGAGCGGTAGGTTTTAGTAAGGTTCAACATAAAAGAGATTTGCAGCGGCTGCTTGATATGGTCATGGGAAGCCCTGACAGTGAGTTTGCGTCCAGCTGCGGCGGTGGTCTGCCGTATGCGGAGAAGTGCCGTGATTTTGTACCAAATGCCGGGATTACGGTGCGCGGTGAAGTAGATGAACATGGCATGTTCAGTTATGAGTACTATTTTCCGCATTATACAGGTCATCAGATTTCTCTTACAGATGATATCAGTGTTGAGAAGATTTCTGAGAGAGAAGAGTATGACGGGCTTTGTGATGTGGTGAATTTGGGTGTATCTCTGATTTTTCATATGAATCATCTGATGGATTATGCGGATATGGATCCGAAGGAGCACAAGATTTCATCAGTATCGGTGAGATTGTCTGCCTTGTCTATTTCAGGAAAGGTGATTCTGCCTGTGATGAAGAATGATTCCGAACGGCTGAAGCGGCTTCGCGAAAGTGAATCCCGCAATGGCATGATTGCCGCTGCCAGACAGGGAGATCAGGATGCACTGGAGAATCTGACAATTGAGGATATTGATATGTATACCTCGATTTCAAAACGTGTCAAATCCGAAGATGTTCTCACAATTGTGGAGTCCTATTTTATGCCGTATGGTATTGCCTGTGACCAATATTCGGTGATGGGTGATATCCTGAGTGTAGAGGAAGTTTATAATCAATTGACAGGTGAGAAATTATATCAGATGCTGATTGAATGCAATGATATTCTGATCGATCTGTGCATGAATGCAGAAGATCTTTTGGGAGAACCGGCAGAAGGAAGAAGATTCCGCGGCAATATATGGCTGCAGGGTCATTTGGACTATGTATAACAGAAGGAAGATCATCCCGCAAGTTTGATGATTAATTATAAAATGCTGAAGGCTGTTGTTGACAGTTCTTCAGCATTTTTTTATTAAAGTTAATTTTCAAGTGTCATGAATTCTTCTTCCTGACGTTTGGCGAGAAGTTGGAGCAAAGCCATTTCCTCTTCACTGTAAGGCACGTCCTCGATTGGGACAGAATCAAACTGGTCTTCATGGATGGAAGCGGATGGTTCAGATATATGCGAGTGATCTTTGTGATTATGATACATATGTAACCCCCCTTAGTTCAAACATGTAATATAATAAAAGAAAATATGGATTATAGTTGATTATAATATCTAAATGAAAAATATACAATGGTCTTATTATAAAAAAGGACTGATTTGTAGATGAAATTTGATAATATAGGGGTAAAAGTCCGTGCTTTGAGAAAAGAAAGGGGACTGACACAGGAAAAACTGGCGGAGATGGCTGAAATTAGTATCAATTATCTGAGTAAAATTGAGAATAACAGGATAAAAAATGTCGGTGTTCTGATTACATTTCGTTTGGCGAAGGCTTTGGGAGTTACATCCGGGTATCTGATGGGACAAGAAGATATGAATGAGCTGCTGGATGAAGAAATTCTTGGTCGATTAGCAGAATGTTCACCGGCAGATAAAAAGAAGATTCTGAAAATTATAGATATTATTCAACAACAAGATGAAACAGAATAAGCTGTCATGCTGAAAATAGCATGGCAGCCTATTTTTTGTCTGGTTCTGTCAAACAGATTTATCCAACTGGCGCATTGTGCGTCCAAACACAATCTTAAAAGTAAGGATGGACGCGGTAATGGAGATGGAGTCTGATACGGGTTCTGCAAGAAACACAGCAAATACTTTGTTGTCAAAGAAATGCGGCAGTATAAATATCAGAGGGATCAGTAATATAATTTTTCTAAGGCAGGCAATAAAGAGAGAAGCTTTGGCTTTGCCAAGGGCCGTAAATGTCTGTTGAACGGACATCTGAATACTAAACATGCAGAAAACAGCCATATAAACACGAAGTGTCCATCCTGCAGTTGCAATAATTTCTTCAGAATTGCTGAATATACGGATAAATGTTGTTGGCGACAGCTGGACCAGAAGCCAGAAAACAGTCAGTGCAGACATGGAAATCGTCAGCATGCATTTAAAAGCCTTGCGGATTCTGTCGGCATTGCCGGCACCGTAATTATAACTGATAATGGGCTGTGCACCCTGTCCGATTCCCTGTACAGGAATCCACACCATCTGCTGAATGGTACTGGAAATTGTCATACATCCCACGGCGATATCGCCGCCGTAGTGCTGCAGCGAAGAATTAAATGCAATATTCAGCAAAGCATCTGTGGCCTGCATGACAAAAGGACCAAGTCCGAGTCCGAGGCATGGAATGACAATCCTTTTGTCAAGCCTCATATCGCAGCGCTTCAGTCTCAAACGTGTCTTTTTGCCGGTGAGAAATTTCAGGATCCAGATACAGGATAATCCCTGTGAGATAATTGTTGCCAGAGCGGCACCGCGGACACCCATATGCAGTCCGTAGATAAAAATCGGATCCAGAATGATGTTGGCACCGGCACCGATCAGGACAGATGTCATACTGAAGCGGGTAAATCCCTGAGTGGTGATAAAAAGATTCATACCCAGGGCCAGCATGACAAAAATAGATCCGGAGACATAAATCTGCATATAAGGCAAAGCATAGACAATGGTTTGTTCGCTGCACCCGAAAAGCCAGAGAAGCTGTTCTCCGAAAAGCCAGAAAAAAACAGTCAGAACAACGGCTTCAAGGATGAGAACAACAAAACAGTTATTCATGATCCGATTGGCTTCTGTCTGTTTATTCTGTCCCATGGAGATGGCAGCTCTTGGGGCACCACCCTGACCGATCAGTGCGGAAAATGCAGAAATGAGATAAATAATCGGGAAACAAAGACCGATGCCGGTTAAAGCGGCGCTTCCGGTTCCGGGCATATGGCCGATGTAAATTCGGTCCACAATATTGTAGAGAAGATTCACCAATTGGGCGATGACCGTTGGTACCGCCAGTTTAAAAAGGAGCTTTCCCACCGGCGCAGCGGCAAGCTCATTGGAGACATTTGTCTGATTCAAATTCATCACAGTCCTTTATATCGTGTTACTTTTGGTTTTTGATTTAACTTGCAAGAATAAGTATAGCGGCTGGATAAGCAAAAGTAAAGAAACTTCATGAAATCAGATATTTCATTCTGCATGAAGGTCTGTTATACTGAACATGTGACAACGTATTTTAACTTGAGACTCTCGGATGAGTCTTATTTTCAGGAGGTACTTATTATGGCAATCATAGATTTAACAACAGAGAATTTTCAGGCAGAGATTACAAAATCCGACAAACCGGTACTGGTAGATTTCTGGGCTGTATGGTGCGGTCCGTGTCAGATGATGGCACCGATCCTTCACGAGCTTGAAGAGGAGGTACCGGATGTTCAGATCAGCAAAGTTAATGTGGATGAGCAGATGGACCTGGCCCGCCAGTTCCGCGTTGTCAGCATTCCGACACTGATCGTATTTAAGAATGGTCAGGAAGTGAAACGTATGGTAGGCGTGACATCCAAAGAAGAGCTGAAGGATGCACTCAAATAAAAAGATAAAAGTTTTTTGAAAATTTTCTTGACAGAAATTTCCATAGCGGTTATAGTAATAGTCAGAGAATAATTTAATCAATTAAACTGGTGATGTGGAGATAACGTTTATTGTGCACGCACAGAGAGTCCGGGAGGATGAGAGCCGGGCCGAACGCAGATAGGCAAATGGACCACTGAGGGCATAGTGAAAGGCAGCAGAGCTGTTCAAGTATTCTATGACGCGGGGCAGGCGTTAGTTGCCGGGAGTATGTTAGTACTTCTTTAACGAGCGCACAGGATTTTTCTATTCTGTGAAGCAGGGTGGCACCGCGATATAAGTGAATTCCAATCGTCCCTAGCAATGTATTATTTACATTGCCGGGGATTTTTTTTTGCACCGGAATGTATTTCAACAAGGAGGACAGGAAGAATGATCAATCTGACATTGGATGAGGCAAAGAAAATAGCAGCAGAAGGCGATTATAAAGTGATTCCCATCAGCTGTGAGATCTTTTCGGATGTAAAGACACCCATCGAGGTGCTTCGTATCCTGAAGAATATCAGCAGGCATGTCTATATGCTGGAATCAATAGAGGATAATGAAAAATGGGGACGCTATACATTTCTCGGCTATGATCCGAAGCTGGAGCTGACTTGCCTTAAGGGCAGGATGACGATCAAGAACGGAACGACCATTGAAATGGATATCAGTCATCCGGGAGAAATGATCAAAAAAATACTGGCAGATTATAAGAGCCCGAAGCTTGATCATCTTCCGCCTTTTACAGGAGGGCTGGTCGGTTATTTTGCTTATGACTATATCTGTTATGCGGAGCCTTCCCTGAAGCTTCAGGCAAAGGATGAGGAAAAATTCAAAGATGTGGATCTGATGTTGTTTGACAAAGTCATTGCGTTTGACAATTATCGTCAGAAAATTGTATGCATTGTCAATGCAAAGACAGAGGATATAGATAGAGAGTACAACAAAGCGGTTATAGAGTTAAAAAATATGACAGAGCTGATACGTTCCGGACAGCCGCAGCCGCCGAAGCAGGGCAGGCTCACCAGTGATTTCAGACCGCTGTTTGACAAAGAAGCTTACTGTGAGATGGTGAGAAAGGCAAAGCATTACATCAAAGAGGGGGACATTTTCCAGGTGGTACTTTCAAATCGTCTGGAGGCGGATTTTGAAGGCTCTCTGCTGGATGCTTACAGAGTTCTGAGGACGACGAATCCATCGCCGTATATGTTTTATTTTTCAAGTGATGACATTGAGATGGCGGGAGCTTCGCCGGAGACGCTGGTGAAACTGGAGGATGGCGTGCTGCATACATTTCCGTTGGCGGGAACGAGAAAGCGCGGCAGAACAGAGCAGGAAGATCTGGAACTTGAGAAAGAACTTCTGGCAGATGAGAAGGAGCGGGCAGAGCATAACATGCTGGTGGATCTCGGCAGAAATGATATCGGCAAGATCAGTGATTTCGGAACCGTAGAAGTGGAAAAATATATGTCTATTGAGAGATTTTCACATGTGATGCATATCGGCTCAACGGTTAAGGGGCAGATCAGATCAAATCTGACAGCGCTGGATGTCGTTGATGCAGTCCTTCCGGCAGGAACATTGTCCGGAGCACCGAAACTTCGGGCCTGCAAGATCATTGATGAGCTGGAAGATAATAAACGCGGTATTTACGGCGGGGCCATCGGTTATCTGGACTTCACCGGCAATCTGGATACCTGTATTGCGATTCGTCTGGCATTCCAGAAAAACGGCAAAGTCTTTGTCAGATCCGGTGCCGGTATTGTGGCAGATTCTGTACCGGAGAATGAATTTCAGGAGTGCATCAATAAAGCGGCAGCAGTGATGGATGCGCTGAAGATCGCTCAGGGAGGTGACAGTTTATGATATTACTTATCGATAATTATGATAGTTTTTCTTATAATTTGTATCAGCTGGTGGGAAGCATTGATTCTGATATCCGGGTAGAGAGAAACGATGCTCTGACAATTGAGGACATCCGGCAATTGAAGCCGAGCCACATTATCCTGTCACCGGGACCGGGACGGCCGGCGGAAGCAGGTATCTGTGAGGATGTTGTCAGAGAGCTGGCAGGAGAGATCCCGATCCTCGGTGTCTGCCTCGGACATCAGGCAATCTGTGAAGCCCTGGGCGGTGAAGTCTCTTATGCAAAACAGCTGATGCACGGCAAACAGTCCGAAGCAGAGATTGACAGAGACTGTCGGATATTCCGGGGACTGCCGGAGAAGATTCCGGTGGCGAGATACCATTCCCTTTCGGCGGTGGAAGAAAAACTGCCGGATTGTTTAAAAATCACATCGAAGACAGGGGACGGCGAGATTATGGCCGTCAGCCACAGAGATTATCCGGTTTACGGACTTCAGTTTCATCCTGAGTCCATTATGACACCGGACGGCATGACGATTTTGAAAAATTTTCTGGAGGTAAGATAAATGATCAGACAGGCGATTATTAAACTGGCAAATAAACAGAATTTGACATATGATGAAGCAGCACAGGTGATGAATGAGATGATGAGCGGTGAGACAACCCAGGTGCAGATCGCAGCTTTTCTCACAGCGCTGGCAATGAAGGGTGAGACGATCGAAGAAATCACAGGATGTGCGGCAGCTATGAGGGCAAAAGGCATACGTCTGCTTCACAACGTGGAAGCACTGGAGATCGTCGGTACCGGCGGAGACCAGTCCAATTCCTTTAATATCTCCACGACATCAGCCCTTGTCATTGCAGCAGGCGGCGTTCCGGTGGCAAAGCACGGCAACAGAGCGGCTTCATCAAAGAGCGGTGCGGCAGATTGTCTGGAAGCCCTGGGCGTAAACATTATGATCACTCCGGGGCAGAGTACAAAATTGCTTGAAAGCATCGGTATCTGCTTCCTGTTTGCACAGAATTATCATGCATCTATGAAGTATGTGGCACCGGTTCGTAAGGAACTTGGCATCCGAACTGTCTTTAACCTCCTTGGACCATTGTCAAATCCGGCAGGGGCATCCATGGAATTGATGGGGGTTTATGATGAATCTCTAGTGGAACCATTATCCAGGGTTATGACAAATCTCGGTGTCAAGCGGGGCATGGTGGTTTACGGTCAGGACAAACTGGATGAGATTTCCATGAGCGCACCGACGACTGTATGCGAGATCAACAACGGCAGTTACAGAAGCTATGTGATCCAGCCGGAAGATTTTGGCCTGAAACGCTGCACGAAGGATGAACTGGTGGGCGGTACAGCTGCAGAAAATGCAGCAATTACAACAGGTATTTTGAGCGGTCAGATTCAGGGAGCCAAAAGAGATGCGGTCTGCATGAATGCAGGTGCGGCGCTTTATATCGGCGGCAAGGCGGACAGTATCGGCGAGGGCATCAAGCTGGCACAGCAGCTGATTGATTCCGGTGCAGCAATGAAGAAACTGGAAGAATTTGTTGAATTTTCAAATAAGAGATAAAGATGTCCTGTCGATGAGGAATTCAGAAAAATAAGCAGTAAGACAGCAGGGAGCAAGGGAACATGGCAGCAACAATACTTGAAACAATTGCCGCTTATGCGGGAAAGCGGGCGGCAAAGGATAAAGAAAATGTGCCGGAAGCAGTGATAAAAGAGCGGGCACTGGCACTTCCGAAGGGCACATTCAGATTCAGTCGGGCACTGAAAATGAAAGAAATGGCTTTTATATGTGAGGTAAAAAAGGCATCTCCATCAAAAGGACTGATCGATCCGGTATTTGATTACAAAACAATTGCCGCCAATTATGAGGCGGCCGGTGCAGACTGTGTATCCTGCCTGACAGAACCGAAATGGTTTCTCGGGTCGGACGCTATATTTGAAGAAGTCAGGAAAACAATTCAGCTGCCGATGATCCGCAAGGATTTTACAGTGGATGATTATCAGATTTATCAGGCAAAATGCATGGGTGCGGATGCAGTGCTGCTGATCTGTGCACTGATGGATGAAAAGAGGCTGTCACACTTCCTGACAATCTGCAAAACATTAGGACTGGATGCGCTGGTGGAGACACATGATGAAGAAGAGATAAAAATGGCGGTATCAGCGGGCGCGGAGATCATTGGCGTCAATAACCGTAATTTGAAAGATTTCAGCGTGGATTTCAGCAACGCTGTCAAACTTCGTCATCTGATACCGAAAGAGGCCGTCTATGTGGCAGAATCCGGAGTGAGTCAGATTAATGATGTGGCAGTACTCAGACAGGCAGGTGCGGATGCAGTGCTGATGGGCGAAGTGCTGATGCGGGCGAAGGATCAGAAAGAGATGCTGACTGCCATGAAAGCCGCAGCTGCGGGCATTTAAATGTTTAAAGACAACAACGGTTGTGCAGAGCGGATATAATAGTGAATCCGATGCAAAATGGGAGTAAATAATGGCGCGGATTAAAATATGCGGATTAAGCAGGGAAGAGGATATCGAGGCTGTCAATGAGGCAGGACCGGACTACTGCGGTTTTATTATTGATTTTCCTAAAAGCCACCGCAATGTAACGGCGGAAAGAGTCAGGCAATTGCGGACAGGACTCAGACCGGAGATTATTCCGGTGGGGGTAATCGTGGATCAGCCTGTCGAAAAAGCTGCAATGCTTTTGAACGATGGCGTTGTAGATGTGATCCAGCTGCATGGTCAGGAAGATGAGACCTATATCCTGCAGCTCAGGAAATTGCTGAGATGCAGAGACAGATCCATTTGGAAAGCCTTTAAAATACGCAGCAGGGAAGATTTTGAAAAAGCCATGGCAAGCAGTGCGGATGCAGTGGTACTGGATAACGGTTACGGTACGGGTGAGACATTTGACTGGTCGATTATTGAAGATACCGGTGAAATGATGAAGAACAGAAAAGTTTTTCTCGCAGGCGGCCTGACACCGGAAAATATAGAAGAGGCTATCCATCGGCTGGATGTGTGGGGCATCGACATATCCAGCGGTGTTGAAACAGATAAAAAGAAAGACAGAAACAAGATTCTGGCGGCGGTACAGGCGGCTGGGAGAGCAGGAGGAAATAAGCGATGACAAAAGGAAGATTTGGCATTCACGGCGGACAGTATATTCCGGAAACATTGATGAATGCGGTTCTGGAACTGGAAAAAGCCTATGATTTTTATAAAAATGATCCTGAATTCAATCAGGAGCTGACAGCACTTTTAAATGATTATGCAGGCAGACCATCCCGTCTTTATTACGCAAAGCGTATGACTGAAGACCTGGGCGGCGCCAAAATTTATCTGAAAAGAGAAGACCTGAACCACACAGGAGCCCACAAGGTCAATAATGCACTGGGACAGTGCCTGCTGGCAAAGAAAATGGGCAAAACCCGTGTTATTGCTGAGACAGGTGCCGGACAGCATGGTGTGGCTACAGCTACAGCAGCCGCACTGATGGGGCTGGAATGTGAGATTTATATGGGCAAAGAGGACACGATCAGGCAGGCACTGAATGTTTATAAGATGCGGCTTCTCGGTGCCAAAGTCCATGCAGTGGAGAGCGGCACAGCGACATTAAAAGATGCCGTTTCAGAGACATTCCGTGAATGGGTCAGCAGAATCGATGATACCCATTATGTATTGGGTTCGGTCATGGGACCGCATCCGTTCCCGACCATTGTCAGAGATTTTCAGGCAGTCATCTCCAAAGAGATCAAAGAACAGATTCTTGAAGCTGAGGGAAAACTGCCGGATGCCGTTCTGGCCTGTGTGGGCGGCGGTTCCAATGCCATCGGTGCTTTTTATCATTTTATTGAAGATAAAGATGTGAGATTGATCGGATGTGAAGCGGCAGGCCGGGGTGTGAATACAGCGGAGACAGCAGCTACTATTGCAACAGGGCGGTTGGGAATCTTCCATGGCATGAAATCTTATTTTTGTCAGGATGAATTCGGTCAGATCGCACCGGTTTATTCCATTTCAGCAGGTCTGGATTATCCGGGCATCGGACCGGAGCATGCCATGCTGTATGACAGCGGGCGTGCGGAATATGTGGCGGTGACAGATGATGAAGCAGTGGAAGCTTTTGAATATATGAGTCGTACAGAGGGTATTATTCCGGCTATTGAATCTGCCCATGCAGTCAGCTATGCCATGAAACTGGCACCAACCATGAAAAAAGATCAGATTATCGTGATCAATATTTCAGGACGCGGTGACAAAGACTGCGCAGCCATTGCAAGATACAGAGGGGAGGATATCCATGAGTAAGATTAAAGAGGCATTTGCAAAAGGAAAAGCATTTATTCCGTTTATCACCTGCGGTGATCCGGATCTTGAGACAACAGAGAAAATTATAGAGGCCATGGCAGAGGCCGGGGCGGATTTGATCGAACTGGGTATTCCGTTTTCAGATCCGACTGCAGAGGGTCCGGTGATACAGGAAGGTAATCTCAGGGCATTATCCGGCGGTGTGACCACGGACAAGGTATTTGAGATGGTGAACCGGGTGCGTCAGAAGGTAAAGATCCCGATGGTATTTATGACTTATGCTAATGTTGTTTTCTCTTACGGTACCGAAAGATTTCTGGCAAAAGCAGCGGAAGCCGGCATTGATGGGCTGATTCTTCCGGATGTACCTTATGAAGAAAAAGGAGAATTTGCCCCGCAGTGCGAAGCGGCAGGTCTGGATCTGATCTCTATGATCGCGCCGACATCCCATGACCGTATCAAAATGATCGCTGCAGAGGCAAAAGGATTTGTTTACTGTGTTTCATCATTGGGTGTGACAGGTGTCAGAAGTGAGATTACAACGGATATCGGCGCCATGGTCCGATTGGTGAAAGAAGCCAATCCGGATATTCCATGCGCTGTTGGATTCGGTATTTCAACACCTGAACAGGCGGCAAAGATGGCGGCTGTATCGGATGGCGCCATCGTGGGCAGTGCCATTGTACGGCTTTGTGCCAAATACGGACGTGATGCGGCAGTACCGGTTGGCGACTATGTAAGAAGTATGAAAGCGGCTGTCATGCAGAGTCAGTGAACTTTTGGCAAGTAAAGACATAACAATACAAAAACAAAGGGAATATGACAGGGATATTGATGAAACCGGTCGTATTCCCTGTTTTATTTGTAGTTGTGCATGGCAGAAAAAGACGTTAGAATTTAGCATATACAGATAACAAGCGACAGTTCTTTAAGGAAATGAATGATAGGAAATGAGGAGAAATCAGGAATTTGTCATCTGTGAAGCAGCAGGGGAGTATATCATGATACCAACGGGAAATACCGCATTGCGGTTTCATCATTTGATCATTTTGAATGAGGTTGGAGCTTATTTGTGGCAGCTGCTGGAGACAGAACAGACAGAGGAAAGCCTTCTGCAGAATGTCATGCGTACATATGAAGTGGATGAGGGAACGGCCAGAAAGGACATTGCAGACTTTATAGAACGGCTTAAGGATGGACCGATTATAGGTGAGGATGAGTATGTGCTGTATAGAAGAAAATAAAAAAAGAAACTTTGAATGCCTGTATAAAGAGGAACAATGGGAGCGGCTGAAAAGGCTGCTGACAGAAAATGCAGAGGAAGTTTCATGTTTACTAATGCCTGCTGAATTACGGCAGATGCTAGAGGCATCAGGCAAACCGCAAACTGAAGATGGGCCGATGTATTATTATCTGTGGGGACTGGCCCAGATTCGAAGTGATGACAGAGTTTGTTTCAGAGAAACCATGCGTATGATCAATACACGGTGCCGTTTTATGCCGGCAGGCAAAGAAAAGCATGATTGGATAGAAGTCTATCTGAATCTGTTGTATGAAAATCCGGAGTGTTCTATTCTGGACTGGGTAGATACGGCAGAAAAGTATGTCAGTATTGTGGGCAGAATCAGGCTTTATTCTATGGCAGGCAATCGGCCGGGGATCTGTTTTGGTATAAAAGAGATGTCAGCCTTATTTTTGAAGGATAAATGGGGCGGCGGTTATTATACCGCTTGCTGGCGCCGGATTTTTGGTGCAGCGGAAAGAAATTTGTTCAAAATGGCAGAGATGGAATACAGGCTTGAGACAAATGGTGAGGAAGCTGCTGAAAGAGAGCTGAATGAGATTTTTATGTCAGTGGACCGGAAGAACGGTACAGCAGATGAATGGCTCGGATGTGCAGGCATTATTTTCAGGATGCAGAGAAACGGACGGCATCGCGGAGAGTATGAGGCCATTATGCACAGTGTTATAGAATTTCTGACTGCCAAAGGGTATAGTCTGGCTTTAAAAAATATACAGGCAGCAGTCAGGGTCATGCAGGGGGCAACCGGAGAAAAAGAATCCCTGATCAAATGGCTTGAGTATTTGAGAGTTGAAAGGAGTTTGCAGAATGAATGGGTAGACACAACAAATCTTTATATCAAATTTATGCAGGCCAGAGGTTATTTGAATGTTATGCAGTATGAGCGGGCCAGAATATGTTTTAAGAGTACGGCAGCTTACAGTGAATTGATCGGACAAACATGGCTGTGCGTCGGCAGCCTTTTTGGACAGGCGGCTGCGGTATGGGAACAGGGCGAAACTCAGGAGGCCGCGAAGCTGGCGGCACAGGCACTGACAATGGGAATTCAATATAAATATACAGGTATTTTTACGGAGTATGGACAGACAGGGGTACGATTGATCGAGGCTTATCGGAAAATGGCAGGCCTGGATGACAGTGCGTCCATAACAGGGCGCAGAAAGAAGTATTACTATGGCAATGTAATGACGGCTTCTTATGAAGGATATCACAGTATTTTGCTGAGAAAAGCCAGAAAAGAAATGCGTTATGGACGAAGTCAGGAGGAAAAAGATCAGGTAAGAACATCCCTCACAATGACGGAGGTACTGATCCTTCAGTATATTGCAAATGGATGCTCGAATAAGGAGATCGGGGAAAAGATGAATATCCGTCTGACCACAGTCAAAACACATGTGTACAGCATTTACAGAAAGTTGGATGTTTCATCAAGAGTGATGGCCATCAACCGTGCAAAAGTCCTCAATATTTTGTGAATGCTTGACTTTTAACATTATAAATAGTATGATATTTGAGCAGGTGTTCGCCGAAAAGGCAGATTCACCGGCTTGTCCTCTTAGTTTAACGGATAAAACAAGCGCCTCCTAAGCGCTAGCTGTGGGTTCGATTCCCGCAGGGGACGTTCTTGCAAAAGCGGAAATAATTCAGTAGAAGTACTGGGATATTTCCGCTTTTTTGGAAATGTTTTCATAGGAATTAGGAGACGTACGATGGCAAAAGAAATACAGTTACTTTATTCAAGTTTACGCAAGGGCGTATAGTATCTTGCGTAAATGCCGGTATCTGATGTATAATTTAGAAGAACTCTGACAAAGAGAATAGTAATTGAGAGAGGAGAGCAACAAATGAAGAAAAGAATGAAAAAGATGATTGCGTGTGTCGGTGCGGCAGTACTGGCGATTTCATGCCTGGCCGGATGCGGTTCAGGCAGTTCTCAGAATTCAGCGGCAAATGGCAGTGCAGCGGGATTCAAACCTTCATTGGATACAGAGAAGAAAGTAACGTTGGATATTGCCGGAGCTATGGGAAATTTTGAGGCATTGGATCAGGTGGTCAGTGATTTTAATGAGTACTATCCGAATGTGACGGTATCCTATGAACAGAATGACCTGCAGCAGCTGTCAGCCTATATAGAAAACAACAGTTATGTGGACATTTTTATGACCAATGATGCCAATATACGTGCCGAGGATCAGGAGGATCTCTATGTGTATGATCATTGCCTGAATTTGGCGGATCAGGATATTGATATGTCAGCCATTGATCCTGAGATGATCAAAGTTGGAACCGTAGACGGCAAACTGGCACGACTTCCTCTGGCAAAACTGATGTGCGGGCTTGCAGTGAACAAGACACTTCTGGAGAAGGAAGGTCTGGAGGTCCCTCAGACTTATGAAGAGTTTTTATCTGTCTGTGAGACGCTGAAGTCCAAGGGATATACACCGATTCAGTCATCAAAGTATCATGCATGCTCAGATCTTGTTCTTCCGATGGGCATGTCGATTCTCGGAGACAGTGATGAACTGACAGAGAAAGTCAAGTCGGGAGATCCATCTTATGCGGACAGTCTGACACCGGTGTATGAGGAATTGAGCGATATTCTCCAGAAAGGGTATATTTCAAGTGATGTCAATGACACTTACCCGGATGATAATTATGATGGTGCGATCATGAATTTCTTTGAAGGAGATGTACCATTCTGGGTGACAACAAGTGAAAGCTTCAGCGGCATGAAGAAACGTGAGTCAAAATCAGAGAAATTCTCTGCAGAACCATTTGAGTATGCCTTTATTGATGCACCGTTGAGTGATGATGGTGTCTATGTATATGAGGAACCATGGTATGGCTTTTCAGTGAACAAAGACAGCGAGGATCTTGAGTATGCTGTTGAATTTATGAAGTTCCTTGCACAGAAGGATGAGATGAACAAGTTAGCTGAGATAAAGGGAATGCCTTCTGTGACACTGGACAACAATGATGAACGTTTTACCGGTGCATTGAATCCTGAGAAGGAAGCAGGAAGATATATTTATAACGGTGAACTGGGCAGTTCTGTTACAAGTTATATTTGTGATACTGCCAATAAGATGGGCCGCGGAGAGATCTCTACAGTTGAGGAAGCAATCAACACGATCAAAGAGCGTCAGACAAGTGATAACTAGATACAATAGGGTTGGTATAAAGCAGGCTGCTGATATTTTCGGCAGCCTGCTTTTTACTGTGTAAAAAGTAAAAATGAGAATTGACAGACATTCATGAGGTGCTTATACTAAAACAAGAAATGGGAAATGAGACGTTAGAATGTTAACTACAGAAAACAAATGAAAAGGTATTGACATGGAAAAACAACTTTCTATTTTAAATGCATTGGGAAAAGACTACATGAATATGTGTCTTGTAAATATTAGAACGAAGAAGGTAACGATTATTGATCTTCAAGGGAAAGCAATGCTGGGAGATATTGATTCTGAGGATACAAAAGGGATTTCTTATGATGTAATGTGTAAAAAATCCATAGAAGAATATGTTGAAGAGCAGAAACGGGTGGGAATCTATGAGGCAGTCTCACTGGAGTATGTACTTCAGATGTTATCTGAAAAGCAGCAATATAGTTTTATCTATGATGTGGTTAAAGACGGAAAAGATGGAATATGCCAGATCAAGTATATGCGTGTGGATATTCCGGATCATATTCTGATGGGATTTCGAATGGCAGACGAAGTCATTGCCAAAGAGCAAGAGAATTATATACAGAAGGATCAGGCAATTATTAAAAGAAATGCAGAAGAACTGCGCAAAGAGAGAATGTTTCTGGATGTACTCTGCAGGGATTATGCCAGTGTCTATTATTTTGATATGAAGGCCAGAACATTGGAAATCCTCAAAATCGATTCCAGCGCCAATTCTGCGGTAATGTTTGGAACGGAGCTTCGTCAGAAATTCAGTTATACGGAAGAGATGCGTCAGTACTGTCGTGCTTATGTAGTAGAATCAGAGCAGGAAGCATTTCTTGAAACAATGGATGAAAAGAATATAAAGGAGAAATTGCAGCAGTCGGATCGATTTGTATATCGTTTCCAATGTCTGCCTGATGGTTCTGGTCACCAAAGATTTGAAATGCAGGCACTGAGGATTGACAGGACATCTTTTGATGATACGGCGATTCTGGCTTTTCGGTATATTGATGATATTGTTTCTGAGGAACAGCGGTATCAGCAGAAGCTGGAAGAAGCTTTGAAGCAGGAGCGGATCAGCAATGAAGTACTGATGGCCATCAGTAAGGTGTATTATGCTATTTTCAGGATTGATCTGAAAGAAGATTTTTATGAGGAAATTGCCAGTGACAGCAAAGTCCATCATCTGACAGGAAAACAGGGGAAAGCTTCTACGGAGATGGTAGAATTATGCAGGTCTTTTGTTGTGCCGGAATATCAAGAACGAATTATGAAATTTTTTGATATTCATACGCTGGCAGACAGGCTGCGGCATGAAGAAACTATTGCAGAAGAGTATCTGGCCAAGGACGGCAACTGGCATACAGCCAGATTTATTGTTAAGCGTCGTGAAGAAAATGGAGAAGTCAGTCATGTCCTTTATGTAACGCGATTGATCAGTGATGAAAAGCGTCGTGAGGAGAACTGGATTGCCATCGCAGAAGCTGCTGAAAAGGCAAATCAGACGAAAACAGATTTTCTCAGGCATATGAGTCATGATATCCGTACACCAATCAATGGTATTCTTGGTATGATTGAGATTGCAGACCGTCATAAGGATGATGTAGAAAAGCTTCAGGAATGCAGAGCAAAAGTATTGGGGGCCATGGAGTATCTGTTATCTCTGGTCAATAATGTGCTGGATATCGGTAAACTTGAGACAAGCGAAATTATTTTGGAACATAAACCCTTTGATCTGGTTCCTTTGTTGATGAAGCAGCTGCCGGTGATTGAGATGCAGGCAGGGGATAATGGTGTAAGATTTTTTGGCGGTAAAGATATGAGTGTGATCAGGCATCGTTATCTTATAGGAAGTCCGGTTCATTTGAATCGTATTTTGATGAATCTTGCCAGCAATGCGATCCGTTATAACCGAAAAGGCGGCAAGGTGACCGTCTATTGTACAGAAATTTCCAGTGATGAGAGTCAGGCAGTGTATCAGTTTGTCTGTGAAGATACCGGTATGGGCATGAGTAAAGAATTTCAGAAACAGGCCTTTGAACCTTTTTCTCAGGAAGGAAAGAAATCGCTTTCAACTTATAAAGGATCCGGATTGGGATTATCTATCGTTAAACAGATTGTAGATCAGATGCATGGTACGATTGATATGAAGAGTGAAGAGAATGTCGGGACAAAGTTTGTCATTACGCTTCCTTTTGAAATTGATCATGAGGGTCAGGCACATGCTGATGGTCGGTATGAACCGGTACATGTGGATGTGAGCGGGCAGAGGGCATTGCTTGTTGAAGATAATGAGTTGAACAGGGAGATTGCTAAAATGGTACTGGAGGATGAAGGCCTTGTTGTGACCATGGCAGAGAATGGTAAAGAGGCAGTGGATGCTTTTGAAGAATCTGTGCCGGGTACCTATCAGTTTATATTTATGGATATTATGATGCCGGTGATGGATGGGTTGGAGGCAACGCGCAGGATCCGTGCCATGCAACGCCCGGATGCAAAGACGGTGCCGATCCTTGCAATGACAGCCAATGCTTTTCAGGATGATATACAGTTAAGTATGGATGCAGGGATGAATGCCCATCTGACAAAACCACTGGATGTAGAGAAGATTAAACAGGCAATTCAGGAAGTTGCCAGTTGACAAGACATCCTGCAGATAATACAATAAAACTAATAAAAATAAACTAAACAGGGCAAAACAATCGAAAGATTGCGACGCAAAGCTATAGGGCCTGTGAAATGGCAGCCAGTTGCATAAATATTCAAGCACAGAGAAGCACTATAGGGAGATCGTATCACTATAGTGCTTTTTTTGTATAGGAAAGTGTGTCCTATGCCGCAAAAAACACGCCGCGGGCGGAGAAGAGGGGAGTGCAGGCGTAAATGAACAAAAGAATAACAGCGGTATGTCTCTGGCTGCTGCTTGTCATAGGCATGGTCTGTCCGGCTTTGGCTGCGGATGTGCCCCGAGCTGAGACGCCGGATTACAAAGTGGCTTTTTATTCATTCGATTGTTATAATATGCAGGATGAAAACGGACGAAAGACGGGATATGGATATGAGATGATGCAGGGGGTAGCCAATTATCTGCAATGTACATTTTCCTATGTCGGTTATGATAAAACTGCCAATGAATGTGTGGATATGCTGCGAAAGGGCGAACTGGATATTTATACAGCTGCTAAGAAAACGCCGGAGCGGGAGAAAGAATTTGCATTTTCAACACATCCGGCGATTACATCAACAACCTGCATGAATGTAAAAGTCGGCAACGACAAAATCGTTGCGGGGGATTATTCAACCTATGACGGGATCAGGATCGGCCTTCTAAAAAGGCACACATATAATGAAAGCTTTCTGAAATTTGCTGAGGATAAAGGATTTGCATGTCAGATTATCTATTATGAAACGCCGACAGAGCTGACGAATGCGCTGATCAATGATGAGGTGGATGCACTGGTCAACAGTTATATCCGTATACCGGAAGATGAACGTGTCATTGAAAATTTCGGAGAGACACCGTACTATATCATGGTCAGAAAAGACGATCAGGCATTAGTCGGGCAGCTGGATGCGGCCATCGACAAGATGAATGTGGAAAAACCGAATTGGAGAACAGAGCTTTATAATAAATATTATGGTTCTCAGGAGTCAAATCTGGATCTGACAGAGGAAGAGAAGTCATTGCTGATGGAGATGCAGGCACAGCATACGGTGATTCGTGCAGTGGCTGATCCGAATGCAGGGCCTTATTCCTGGTATGAGGATGGCAAAGCATATGGTATTGCTGTTGACATTTTTAAGCAGACGGCTGAAAAACTGAATCTGGATTATGAGATCGTTCCTGTTGCATCGAAAGAAGAATATGAGGCAGCTTTGGCATCCGGAGACATAGATATCTGGATGGATGTGGTTGGTTATTATGAGGATAAGGAAAATTGCAAATATAAAGTGACCAATCCATACCTTACAACAACAGTTTCTGTTTTGCGAGGCAGAGGTGCTTCTGAAAAGATAGAGAAACTGGCAGTAGAAGACGCAGATATCACATCCAAAGAGATTATATCGAATATATGGCCGGATGCAGAAATATTTGTACTGGATACCCCTCAGCAGTGTGAGCAGGCAGTGCTGAACGGTACAGCAAATGGTGCGCTGCTGATGTCTTATACTGCCCAGAAATTGTCTGGTGAGGATGTGCAGAATCGTCTGCGAGTGGATATTGTGCCGGGGGCTTCGGTGAATCTGCAGATGGGTGTGAATGTGAATGATGCCTATGCTTTTTATGGACTCTGGGAAAAAACGCTGGCGGAAGTTTCACAGAATGTCAGTGCGGAGATTGTCCAGACGTATGTGGAAGAGACTGCCACTCCGACAATGATGGCGTATCTGTTTGATCATCCGTCTTATCTGATCATGCTTTGCGGCGGCTGTATCGTTATCCTGTTTTTGATTGTGTTATATCTTCAGTCTGTTCGCAGCAAAAATGATCAGAAAAAGATAGCTGCAGAATTGGCTGCAGCTCTGGAAGATGCCAGGGAAGCCAATGAATCCAAACAGAATTTCTTCTCCAAGATGAGTCATGATATCCGGACTCCGCTCAATGTTGTTCTCGGCATGACACAAGTCGCACAGAAATACAAGCATGATACAGCCAGACTGGAGGATGCATTAGAAAGTATTACCACAGAGGGCAATTATCTGCTTGTGTTGATCAATTCAATTCTTGATGTTAACCAGTTGGAGCATGGCCATGTTGAATTGCAGAATGTTCCATTTAATCCTGTAAGCTGTGTCACCGACAGTGTAGAACTGCTTCGGCCGCTGGCAGAGAAAAAAGAACAGACATTAACCGTGTCATGTACCTGTGAGGATCCGGCTGTAGTGGGAGATGTGAACAGATTCCGGCAGATTATGATCAATATCATATCCAATGCGATCAAATATACCAATGCGGGAGGAAAAGTCAGCGTTCAGCTGGAAGAGCTTTCACAACATCGATATCGTTTTTCATGTACGGACAATGGTATCGGAATGAGCCAGGAATTTATTCAGCATATTTGCGAGGACTATATCCGCGCGGAGGACAGCCGTGTGTCCAAGACTCAGGGAACGGGACTCGGCATGTCTGTAGTCAAAGGATTTACAGAATTAATGCAGGGAACATTGAGCATTGAAAGTGAAGTGGGCAAGGGTTCCAGATTTATTGTGGAAATCCCATTTGGGGAACCTACAGAAGAGCAGAGAGAAGCAGTACTTCATCCGATTGAAGAGGAAGAAGACGATGCGCGATTCACCGGCAAGAAGGTTCTTCTTGTGGAGGATAATGCACTGAATGCTGAGATTGCGACGGAATTGCTGCAAAGCATCGGATTGCAGGTCGATTGGGCTGATAATGGTGCGATAGGTGTGGAATGTTACAATACATCCAAAATCGGAGAGTATTTTGCAGTCTTTATGGATATGCAGATGCCTGTCATGGACGGCGTAGAGGCAACAAAAGAAATCCGTCACAGCGACAGAGCGGATAATGATGTTCCGATCTTTGCCATGACGGCCAATACATTTGCCAGTGATAAAAAGAATTGCCGGGATGCGGGTATGGATGGATTTATCCCAAAACCTGTCAGTATTCAGGACATTACTGAAACATTAAAGGGCAATAAAAATCAAATTTAATCAGTTATTTGTCCAGCTTTTCTTTTTCGGCATTCAACATATCGATATTGATATTGTTTTCGCTGGCGGTTTTGTCAATCCACAGATTTAATGCATCAATAGCAACGGACACCTTGTCCAGTTTGTGACTGATAAATGCAAAATCTTTAATTTCATCATCGGTGATCTTTCCGTCACGGGCAATCTGGATCAGACGGCCTGTGAGGGGATTGATCTCATCCAGACTGGCTATCGTTTCCAAAATGATGCTTGAAAGTTCGGACATCTCGATTTCAGGCACATAGCGATAGCCAATCTCACATTTATGGGAACAATAATAGTTGCAGAGATCCGGACGCTTGTAACAGTCAGCCATCTGGACAACATCATAAGGTGTCGGATCCTGAAGATTGTATTCTATTTTTTCAATTCGTGAAGCAGAAACGCCGTGCATCATTTCACTGGCCTTTTCTCTTGTCAGTTCACACTCTTCACGGCAGATCTGATAGATATTTTTATTTTCTCTTGTTGATTGTCTTCCCATTGTAAAATCCCTCTTTATGGTTTATACTCCAAAACGGAGAAATAAACAGTGTTATTTCTGTAGGTTCAAAGTTTATTCTTATTGCTTTCTCTATTATAATAGAAGCATAGAGTTACAGCAACGGCTAATTTATCAACGTTGGTTATTTGAACAAAGTGAAGATTTCAAAACAATTGTTTTGAGGGATAGAAAGGAAGAGAAATATGTTGACATTGTTATTTATTATTTGTTTTTTTGCAGTTTTCGGAAAGCTGTTGATGTTCGGTATTAAAGCTGCCTGGGGAATTTCAAAATTCCTGCTGACGATTGTACTGCTTCCGGTTATTCTGATCGGATTGGTTGTGGGCGGCCTGATCTATCTGGCATTCCCGATTCTGATCGTCGTTGGAATTGTCGGATTACTGCTGTAACCCAGATGAATAAATTTAAATAAGAATAAAACAAGAAGTGCCGGAACTTTGAGGAGATGCCTTAAGGTTCCGGCAATTTTTTGATGCCTCACTGAATGTTCTTTAATTTTACAACTTTGCAGTGATGTTTTTTGGTTGTTGTGTTATATCCAATACCAACGGCAAGAATTTCACCGGTATATGTTGGTGCCTCACCAATTTTACCGGAAAATCGTAATACATATTGACGATCAATAATTTGTTGTACAGCTTCATCGGCAGAATGATTGACCTTTAATTCAATGATAAGACAAGTATCTTTCGGGTTATAGGGGTAAAAGATAAAATCTACATATCCGACACCGGCTTTATCTTCGCGTTCGACTCGATATTTGTCTCTGGCAGAAAGATAAATGAGATTAACGACAGCTGTTAATTCTATTTCATGGTTATATGCAAGTAATGGACTTTCTGTATTATGTGCATATTCAAGAATTTGTGTCATTGTGTCGGTATCTCCGGCCAGAGTAGCAGAAAGCATGCGGGCGGACACTTTGGCAAGTTTGTATAC
>JBNMJG010000002.1:0-21688 GCA_050873705.1 Coprococcus sp.
CGGCATATTTAACCCTTCACTGATTCCCCTTAGAACATTATTCTTTAATTTCTTTCTTCTGGCTTCTCCGATATGTTCATCAAATGTAATATCTATATCTTCAGAAAACCTATTAATAACCCTATATCCTTTTGAAAGAGAAGTTCCGCCCTTAAATACTACATTCGTCAGTTTCTGGGCTAAAAATCGTAATATCATTGTAACATAATAATCTTTTTCGATTACTACCGCAGCACGACCAATATCCTCTGACACCTGCTCTATAATATCTTTAAATTCTTCTCTATCCTCATGCAGATACATACTCCACCCCGGTTTCGTAAATTGCCTTATAAATTTTCAAAGGATAATACGCCAGTAATCTATCAACCTGTCCTTTTGTTATACTATGCTTACTTGCATACTCTGTAAGAACTTTCCCGCAAACTAACATGTCGGCCTCAGCTGCTTTATCTATATCCTTCAGGCAATCTAACAATTGGAGTGCATATGCATTGGATTCTGTCACTTCCACAATTGGTCTTCGAATAATGTATTTTCTATCTTTTATATGAACCTCTCTCACTTGAGCCGGAGCATAATTACTTGTAATTTCTTCTGTAAAAGGTACCTGCGTCGACAATCCCAAACGATTTGCAAGTGTATACCCAGAATAAAAACCAACACGTTTTCCTCTCCTGACAATATACTTGTGCATTGCAACTGTTTCTGTTGAGAGTACCGCATCTTCACCTAAAATGTTCTTCTTTGGTATATAATAAATACCGGATTCAAATCGACAAAGTACACCATCATCTGTTAATTTCTTTAAATGATACCTCACATTTGCTTCAGTCATTCCCTCTATATGGATATCTGTCAAAAAAATAGGCTCTCCCTTTTCATAATTATCCCGCAAATAGTTCAATAACATTTAATCACCATCTTTCAAAAAGTAAATATCTTTTTTACTTAATGTGAGTATATAGTTAATCCTATATTTTGTCAATTCAAATCATTCGACATTATTCGACTCCTACAGGTATGACTTCTACCTTGAATTTCACACTAACAGTATTATTTTAATAAGTTTTCTTCCCACTCTTTCTCTTTAAATCCCGTCAGCACAAAATCCTCCCCAATCACCAACGGCCGCTTCACCAGCATGCCGTCTGTTGCCAGAAGCTTCAGCTGTTCATCCTCAGACATTTCTTTCAGCTTGTCCTTCAAGTTCAGCTGCTTATACAGCATGCCGCTGGTGTTGAAGAATTTTTTCAGCGGTAATCCGCTCATTTCATACCATGCCTTCAGTTCTTCATAAGACGGATTCTCCTCTTTAATCGGCCGTTCATCAAAGACAACCTGATTGGCCTCAAGCCACTTCAAAGCTTTCATACATGTACTGCATTTTCTGTAAACTAAAACTTTCAAAACTCTACCTCCTTTTTTGGGTTAAATGATATCAAAAATCTTTTTTTATAAAAACCTAATAGGCAAACACCATGATTTTCTCCCGTGGATTTTCCCCGTCAAACAAATCTCTGCAGTCTATCTCATCCACAAAGGAAAGCATATCCACTGTCATCAGCTCACTGATATACTCATCGGACGGATAGTAGAAAAACATCTGTATCTCACGAGGATTTTCATAGTACGAATCCTCAATTTTCGCCAGAACTTTTCGAAGGATCTCCACTGAAAAAGGATTGAAGAAAAACACACAGTCCACATCTTCGGGCACCACATAATTCTCGGCATTTCCAAGGACAAATTCCGTTCTGCTGCCTGATACGGCATGGCATTTGTTTTCACAGGCCGTTTCGTAAATTCTGTCATCGTATTCCACTCCGACGGAACGGCATCTTGTCTGGTAGGACAGGAAAAAGTCCACACGACCTTTTCCGCATCCGTAATCCAACAGACGATTGCTTTTTCGGATGTAACCGCTGCCCGCCAATCGCTCAAGCACCGAATAAGGCGTCGGTTCATAGGGGTATCGGTACTGATCCGAACGGGAATCGTCCCTTCCCGACGTCTTGATCTTCAGCAGTTTATCCCACTTCACAGAATTTTCCGTCATCGCAATACCCTTTCACAACAGGAATCAGCTGTTTCAGTTCCTCATTTGTTGTATTAAAAATTTCTTTCCGGATCTGTGCCACATCATCCCCTGTGATACCTTTCAGATATCTGGTACATTCCTGGTCACAGATACCCGCCGGTCCCAACAGCGGATCGATCATATTCAGCGTGCCGATAATGATATCATCCAAAGGCATTCCCTGCTCCGCAAAATCGGCCAGGAAATCCGCCATGCCGCCATAGACTTCTCTGGTGCCGGCAGGATTCGGATCCCTGTAAGAGTACGAAAACAGATTACCGTTCATCTGGGCACCCATGCCGGTTCCGTAAGCACCGCCCTGAACACGGATCATATTCCAGAGATAGCCAAAGGACATGAGCGAGGTCAGCACCGCCCAACTGCCGTCAAACCTGCTGCCCAGAGCATACAGATTATGGCCCAAAGCCGTATAACTCACACCGCCGGGAATTTCGATCATACTGTCTTTATGATCCGGGCGCGGATAGCTGACCGCACTTCCCATTTCTGTCGTCGGCAGTTTTGTCACCATATTTTCAAGAGCATCCCTGTCAATTTTGCCGCTGTAACCCACAAATAAACGATTCACCGCAAATGCTTTCTTCATCAGTTGATCAAAGATCTTGCTGTAATCATCCGCCTTTTTCTCAAAGCTTTCCGCAAAATCCGAGAACCACCGAACAAAGCTTTCCCCCTCCAGAAGCTCTTTGACGGCACCTTCCTGTGAAAATGCCGATAAAGCCTTTGTGATGGCAAACTGATGGCCATTTCCGATCAGCGCCTGCTTGATCATATAGTCATTCTGAAGAATGGTTTCATAAATTTTATCTGTCTCATCATAACGGCCATTCAGCAGCAGTTCTTCAAGGATCTCCAACGCAGCCGGCACATTTTCTTCCAACATGGCGCCTGTAATGATCAGGTACTGACTGCTGTGATCCAGATCTCCCGGTTTTGCCATGACATCCACTCTCGCCGCCAACATACCGAAAACAGCCTTGATCTTTGTCTGCATTTTATCCCCGCTGTAATTTTGGGTGCCCAGCTCGCCAAAGCAGGCTGTCAGTGCATTCAATATCTGAACTTCCTCTTGTGAAAAATCCGAAATATCAAAATACAGATTCAGATAAGCTATGCCATTTGTCTTCGCCGTCACTTCCAGAACTTCACAGCCGGCGATATACATGATCTTTGTTTTCGCTGCCTCGATTTCCTCCGGCACATCAGAAAGTTCCAGATGCGGCAATGTACAGAGCGCTTCTTCACTATCCATACTCTGCTGCCATTCCTGCATCTTCATAAACTTTTCATACACATCTGTCATTTGCTCTTTGTCCCATGAAGCCGTTATTGCGGCAATTTTTTCGGCCTCTTTTTTGGCATCCTCCTCACCCTTTGTCTGGGAAGGCAGCACATACAGGCAGGATTTATCACTATCATCGCCCAACATTTCTATCAGCAGCTTCTCAAAATAATCCGTCTTTACTCTTTCTCTTAAAGCGTCAAATATTTCCGCATTGTCGATATCTGTCAGCGGATCATCCCCGTAAAGCCAGCTGCCCATCGCCTTGATAACGATTTCCACACCATAAGGCTCATTGATTTCTTTATTTTCAAAGGCAAATCTTTCAAGTGCTGCAGACAATGCCTCTTTGTCCAGCCCCTTTCCGGCCATTGCATGGACCATTTCCGGCAGCACAGCCCGAATCTCTGAAAACTTTTCTTTTTCTGTATTATAGACCACCAGTGAAATATTCGGCTGATAGATCTGATCATGAACTGCCAGAATTACATCCTGTGCCAGTCCGCGTTCCAGAAATGCCCTTTTGAGCGGTGCTTCATTAGAACCAGCCAGATAATCCGCCAGGATCTTAGCAGCATAAATCTTTTCTGTATTTTCATGACTGCAGAGAATTTTGGCAATACTCATATGCGCCAGGTTCTCAGTTCCCTGCTGTGCCTCATAATAAACCGTCTTATCAACTGTTTTCGGCACCTGTGCATGAAAGTCAAAATCCGGTGCCTGATAATCGTATTTGGACAAATATTCTTCATCGATATACTTCAAAAAATCTTCCGCATGCATATGACCATCCAGAATAATCTTGGCGTTGGAGGGATGATAAAAACGCTGATGTGCCGCAATAAACTGCTCATAAGTCAGATCCGTGATATTCTCCGGACGCCCGCCGCTGGTAAAACCATAGCTGTTGTCTGGGAACAGCAGACACTCTGTTTCATCTTCAATGACCTGATCCACATCCGAAAAAGCACCTTTCATTTCGCTGAAAACAACGCCGTTATAATACGGCATCGCCTCTTCTGACGCAAATTCATAATGCCAGCCCTCCTGCATAAATATTTCCGGGCGCTGATAGATCAGCGGGCGAAAAACGCCATCCAGATAAACCGACATCAGATTAAACAAATCCTGCTCATTTCGGCTTGATACAGGGAACACGGTTTTGTCACTGAATGTCATGGCATTTAAAAATGTCTGCATAGAGTTCTGAAGCAAAGACACAAACGGCTCTTTCACCGGATATTTTTCGGAACCGTTTAAAAGACTGTGTTCCAGTATATGAAAAACACCGGTATTATCCTCCGGCAGTGTCTTAAATGCAATTGAAAATGTCTTATTTTCATCTGCCCGGTCAAAATATAATAATTCCGCGCCGGTTTTGACATGCCGCATGATATAACAATCTGCATCATGAGATGCTGCATACGCTTTTTTGATCAGTTCAAATCCGCAGCAAACATCTCCCGGCTGCAGGTTTGTCAATGTATTGATTAAATGACTCATACTATTTCCTTTCAAAAAAGGGACTGTCCGCTGACATATTCCCATGCCGGGCGCAGTCCCTTGTGATCTGTTTCTATTTTACCATTATAATGTGCGGCTGAAAATCTGATAATACGCATTCGTTTTCAGCATTTCCTCCGGTGTACCGGACGCTTCTACCGTCCCCTCCCGCATCACAATAATATTGTCTGCGTTCTTAGTTGCCGCATAATTATGGGCGATCATGATCGTGGTCTTGTCCTGCATCAAATGATCCAGCGCTTCTGTCACCATGGCCTCACTGAGCACATCCAGATTACTGGTGGCTTCATCCAGAAGCAGATAATCCGCATCTCTGAGCATCGCTCTGGCAATGGAAATACACTGTCCCTGGCCGCCGGAGAAGTTGGAACCGTTCAGTCCCACATCTTCATCAAAGCCGCCGGGTTTACTCATAATGCAGTCATAACAATTTGCCTTTTTAGCCACCTCGATCAACTCTTCATCGGATACTTCCCGCTTCAATCCATAGGTGATGTTTTCCCGGACCGTACCGCTGATCAACGGATTCTTCTGGAATACATAGGCGAATCTGTCTCGCCATTCTGTCAGATTATAATCTGCAATATTCTGCCCGTTAAACAGGATTTTGCCCTCCGCAGGTTCATACAAACGGGTCAGCAGCTTGAATACCGTGGATTTGCCGGCGCCATTGCCGCCGATAATGGCTGTTACCTTTCCCATCGGAATGACAGCTGAAACCTGCTTCAAAACATCTCTTTCATCATTATAGCCAAATGTCACATTTTCAAGTGCGATATCTGAACACAGCTTCGGCACAGGTTCGCCATCTTCGTTTTCTGAGAACATTTCCGAAATCTGTGTGATCTTTTTCATGGTACCGAATGTACCGAAAACCGCACCGGCATTCATGAAAAACTGCATCAGCTGCAGAGATACAATACCTGTTACCATATAAAATCCCGTCAGATCACCGATGGTCACTTCTCCCTTCGGCACTAACTGTCCGCCGATGACAAACACGATCACAATGAACATGATGGAGAAAATACTGGAGGCCAGCTGATAAACAGCCACCATCATCCAACTGAAGAAATCCGCAATATACATTTCTTTGAATGTCCGGTTGCCCTTTATAGCCTCAACCTTTTCCGCCACAGCACTCTTGATCAGCCGGAAATTGCGGACACGCTCAGCCAGAAAACCGGTACTGCCTGCCATGGTTGTGGTACTGTAAACACCCAGCTTAAACTGCAGAATACTGATGGCAACACACAAAAACGCCGTCAGCGGAATAATCAGCAGGGAATAAACCGCCAGTTTCGTATTATAATCAAACAACTGTGCAAAAGCCTGAATGGTTGTCACCACACAGACAACACATGAAACCGCCATTGAAAAGAGTGATGACGGCGCAGATGCATCCGATGTCACACGGCTGACCAGCTCATCACCGTTATCTTCATCATAATATTTTGTCGGAAGATGCATGATCTTTGTCCAGATCTTCATTCTGACACCAAGGGTGATCAGCTCCTCCATCCTTCTGGTAAAATAGTTGCTGAGGATCGTGAAGACCGCAGATAATACCGCAATACTGATATAATTAATCAATTTTCCGGCATCGATCGCCTTCTGGCTTGTATCAATAATATCCCCGGTCATCGTTGCGACCTGAAGCTCCGCGTTCATCATAATGACTGAAAATACAAAGCTGCACAGAATTGTCAGCCACGGCAGCTTCACACCTTTTAAGACGGCAAAATAATTCATCTTATTTTTCATTGTGCTGCCTCCTCTCCTGCATTTTCATTCATTTTTCGATAGGTCTCACACTCTGCAAGCAAAGACTCATGAGTGCCTTCGCCCACCAAATGGCCATTTTCCATCACAATGATATGGTCATATTTTCTCGCAAAACCCAGATCATGGGTAATAAGAATTCTTGTCTTATCTGCAAATAAATGATCCATGGTATCCTGAATTTTGGCGGATACCTGCACATCCAGGGCAGAAGTCGGCTCATCCATCAGGATAATATTGCCGTTTCGAAGGACTTCTCTTGTCAGGACCAGACGCTGTCTCTGTCCGCCGGACATGGACTCGCCGCCGGCAGCCACTTCTGTATCCAGTCCTTCTCTGCAAAGCTTCAAGTATTCATCAAACCCGGTCTTTTCTGCCGCATTCATGATCTCTTCATCCGAAACATTCCTGTCAATACCATAGGTAATGACGTCCCTCAGAATACCGCTGAAAACATCAGCCCCCTGCTGTACATAAGCCAGATTCTTTCTGAAATCAGAAAGTGAGATATCCCGGATATTGGTATCACCGATAAAAATCTGACCTTCTTCCTGCTCATAAAAGCGTTCCAACAGACTGACAGAAGTTGTCTTGCCGCTACCGCACAGTCCTACGATCGCAAGTGAACCGCCTCTCGGCACCGTGAAGGAAACATGTTCCAGCGCCGGTTTATCTGTCTCCGGATATGTAAATGTTATGTCTTTAAAATAAATATCCCCGGTTTCCGGGAAAGCCGCAGCGGCCCCTGCTTCCTCTTCCGGTCCTTCCATGACATCAATGATTCTATGGAATTCGCCATGCATGCCTTTGACCTTGATCCACAATTCAAAGACATCATCCATATTGGAGAAAAGATTCTGGGCAAACAGGAAAAATGCCAGCCACATGGTGATATCGATCTTGCCCTGCTGCAGCAAAATGACCGCCACAACAATCACAATAAACTTCTGAAGCACATCAAGGGCAGATACAATACCCTCAGAAATATTGTCCAGATACACCAGCTTCATATTTGCTTTATAAAGCTTATGAGCCACGATTCTTCCGGCTTCTCCCTCTTTCTCCTCATTGGTATAAGCCTTCACCAAGGGCAGGTGGTTGATCCTGTCAGCCAGAAATTCTGTTAATTCACCGATTTTGCCGTATAAAACGGCGGTATTGGTCTGAACCTGACGGCCCATCAGCCATGCATAGAGGTATTTGGCCGGCAGCATGGCAAAGCATGAAATAGTCAGTATCCAATGATACTCATTGATACGATGCAATGCCATCACTACATAATAAACATCCGGTATCAAATACACAATAATATTAGCAAAATCCTCCAATGCCGAAGTGGCATCATTGGTAATTGCACTCATCATATCTGTCGGATCATTTCTATCAAAGTAGTCCATACGCATGGACAGCATCTTCTTCCACACGCTTTCTCTGGCCCGTTTGACACTGTATGACTGGGCCTGCACCTGTCCTGCCACTGCAAGAAGTGTCACAACACCCATGATCACATAATACATAATTGCCTGTGTCAGCGCACCACCGGTCAATTGTCCGCTCATCAGATTCGCCGTCGTATCCGGCAGATCCAAAAGCAGGTTATTCAAAAACAGATTCACTGCCAGTCCGACAATAATCCAAAACCACGGAAGATGCAGCTTTTTCAGTGTACGAAACAAAGATGACCAGTTGTCGCGCTTCTTCGTTTCCTTTGTTTGTGTCTCCATTATTATCTCCTCGGCAAAAACGGATGCCGAAACAGCCCTGCCAGGGTGTAACGGCATCCGTCAGGCCTTTATTTATAAATTGTTGTAAAGAAAGTCTCCTGAAGCATCCGGACGTATTCATCCAGAGAACCGTCTTTTAAAACATTATAGCCCTCATAGGCTTTAACGGTATCCTGCATATCCTGTCCCTTGACTACATTCAGAAGAACTGTATCAGAAATACGTTCCGCATTTGTATAGCATTTCTCCTGGATTGTATCTGCAGCCTCCTTGGACGGGCATTCAAAATATGTATACTGTGCCACTACATCGCCTTTGTAACCATAAACATAATCTGTCATAGAAGAGATATCCGACTTATACGCTTCATCGACAGCAGCTTCACCTGAGCCGGTCATTACAACGCAATCATCAAATTCCACATCATCCGGATCCTGGTGATCTGCATATGGTTTGTATGGATTCTCGCCGCCATACTCTGTTACACCGTAAATCTGCTTCAAAATTTCTGCATAGGCACTGGCGTCTTTGGTATCCACCGTATAACCCTGAGCTTCATCCTGGGCAAACTGATCAGAGATATAAGCCTCATCCTGTACACAGGTCAGAACCGTATCACTTTCCTCTGTCATGGTGACACCGTAAACAGATTCCATGCCCGACTTCACCATATCTTTAGCGGATGCATCTGAAAGGAACAGATACATATAAGCAGCAACAGCTGTTCCTTTATTGCCGTAAACAACAAATCCTGCAGTCACGGTTCCCGGGATCTCAATCATCTTGGATGCATCCGGTTTGCCCAGGTCAACTTCCTTGCCTGCCTCAAAGGCCGTGTACGTGCCGTCATCAATATTTGTCCATCCGGCTGCAAGTCCTGTTGTTCCATCGTAATCATACATACCGATCACATTGCCGTCCTTATCATACATCATGGTATCCGGATAGGCACTCTCATTCACCGCACTCTGAAGCTTCTTTCCGAAATCTTCTCCCTGCAGTACAACTCGCTCATCGTACGTCAGATCCTTCGGATCCTTATGTGTATAGGTATCTCCGAATTTGACAATTGATTGATCACTGAACAGACTGCCGCATCCTGTACAGACCATCGTCAGTACCAGTATCAATGCCGGCAAAAACTTCCATTTTCTCATTGTAACTACCTCTCTCTGCACTTTATTTATGCTTTTGTCCTTTACTATTTGCACGAACTCACACTCATGCTGCCTGACAATTATTTTTCCTTATAATAAAGCTGGCAATGGCAATAGCCTTCAAAATCCGGATCCTGAATCTGCGCCTTGAATTCATCACAGATACACTTATATTCCGGTTTGATCTCCAGTCTGCAGGGACAGTAGCCACCCTTCCGCTTAAGACCTTCCTTGACTCTTGCAACAATTTCACGATCTTCGTTCAAACGCACTTTCCCCATCTGTAACGCTCCTTTCTTATGGTATAAAAGTTAATCTTTGATTGATATCAAAAACATTCCGAACACGATCCCTAATCTTCATACAGCATCTTTGAAATATTCGCCAGAAGTTCCTCTCTCTCGATACTGCCGATGGACTGATTCACCAGTTTGCCCTTTCTGAAATACAACAGTGTTGGCATGGCATCAACACCATACTCATCTGCAATCCCCGGCAAAAAGCTGATATTCACCCGTCCGAAAGCGATTTCACTCATCTCATCTGCCACTGCATCATAAGTCGGTGCCAGTATTACACAAGCCACACAATTTTCACCATAACAGTCAATCACACTGTATTCTGCTTTGATAAATTCTTTCCATTCATCATTCTCTTTTAATTCAACTACTGCCATAAGAGCCTCCTAATTCTTCTCAACCATCGTATTGATATACTGGAACAGTCCGTCCAGGTAAGCATCCTGCTCAGCCATTTCAAGCATTTCTGCACGATCCGGCACCTGCTCGCCCATGAGCTGCATCATCTCGATCATCTTATCTGTCTCTTCCTCAACGGATGACAGGTCCACAGCAATTCCCTTGCTCTCGCAGAAGGCTTTGGCCATCCAGTACTGTTTGCACTGTTCAACAATCCCCTGCTTCAGCTCTTCCATTTCCACAGGTTCGCCGATTGCTTCACATTCTTTCTCATACTGCTCAGCTGTTTTCTGAACGTATGCTTCCATTTCTTTCTCATCGTAGATATAAGTACTGTTGGCAATCATCTCATCCATCACATAACGGATCACTTCTTTCTCATGTTCCATGGCCTGATCTGCTGCCATTTTATCTCTGATGTAGGCTTTATAATCCTCAATGGTCTTCACATTCTCAATGCCCATGCCTGCAATCAATGTATCATTGACCTCAACAGGTGTTCGACGTACAATCTTCCGGATCGTCAGTGTCACATTCTTACCTGCCAATACAGTTGATACAGCATCTCCCGCCTTCTTGCCGATGACCGCTTCCTCTGCCTTTTCTGCCCCCGGCAGCTCCATGCCGGCATAAATAAGAATCGTTCTGTCATCCGGATAACTCTCATTATCTGCCTGACAGTAAACAAGATCGCCTGCAGCGGCCTCATCTGCCTGCTCTTCTCTCGCATAACGTTTAGACAACATCTGAACCTCTTCGTCCACTTTCTGTTCATCAATATCTGCCTTTGTCAATTCCTCCGGAATAACAATACTGTCGATATCATACAGGTTGCTTACAACTCCATTCATCTGGATATCCTCCTACTTTGTATTTCATGACCGCCCGGAGCCAGGCATATTTCATCTGTCTGAGAAATAATGCCCGGCTCCGAACAGCTGCGTATTTGCATATATTATTATTTTAGCATACTAAATGTGTCCATTCAATTATAGAACCCTTAAGATTTGCTGACAAAAAAGCACCCTCCCTAAAAGTATTTTCCTCCAAAAATGCTGACTGCGTTTTTTTCACCATCCGGGAACGGCTCCCCAAAGGGCCTCTGATATACTGATTACATCAAAAGAAAACAGGCACTTAAAGAAAAGGAGATTATATTTATGTGGATGATTATTGCAGCGATTATTATTTTTATTATTTTTTCAAACAGCGGAAACAAGACCTCAACCGGCACGAAAACCAAAACAAATGCCCCATTACACTGCACCGTCAGTCGGACAGGTTCCTACAGTTCCATCTTAAATCAGCTGGAACAGATTATATCCCTTATTGCAAACCGCTGTCCTTGGATGACACTTCAGGTATTAGTTATGGTAAGAAAAATCAATGCTTCTACCTGTTCAGTTACTTTCCAGATTGAGGATGTATCTTTAAAAAGAAATAACATCACATTCGGGAGCGAATTTCAGGACCGCAGTGATGGTTCCTATGAATGCATGACATTTAAAACAAATCAGGCAACAGGTTTTACAACACCGGAAGCTGTCAAGCGAGAAATACTTTGCCAGTTTAACTGGTCGAATATTTCAACCAATATCACTCAGCTGAGCGTGCTTGACCACGGTGATTTCACCCATACACCAATGGTCACATTACGCTTCGAAGCCCGGTACAGAGATTAAATCTAACCTCGATTTTTTCTCTCTCCGGGAACACTTCCCCAAAAGGCTTCTGATATACTTAACGCATCAAAACAAAGCAATCCAAAATGATTGCAAAAAATATTATTTTTATTAAATGGAGGAATTGATTATGGAAAACTATGGAAGATGCAAAGATTGTGAATACGGTGAACCTACTGACTGCAGCTGGAAATGGAGCTGCACATGGTATCATACACTGGAAGATCCGGACAAATTAAAAGATTGCAATCGCTACAGAGAACGCGATTAAGCAATCGCACAGAAAAGGCTGCCTGATGGCAGCCTTTTCTTCTGTAAGCAAGTTTCCTAATTGTTAAACAGCTTAAACACTCTCGTTAAAATTTACTTTCTACATCACATGCTTTATCTTTTCAAATCATCTTAATTTTACAGATCAAACTCTTTAAACAACTGTTCCTGATATTCCCTATCCTCAGCCGCTTTGATAATATCCTCGCCTCTGTTTTCTTTTGCCAGAAGAATAATCAATTGATTAATTCGATTCTGTCCTTCTTGTCGTCCAACTTCTCGTCCTGCTTCTCTGCCATCTTTAATCATCTCTTCAATCGCTTCACACATATTAAACTTTCCATCTCCTTCCTGTATCCTAATCGGCACGTGATTAATTGCTTCAATCACTCTGGCCGCAGCAGTTTCCATATTCATCCTTGGATTATTCCTAATAAAAGCAGCCAATTTTTCTTTGCTCCGAGAATATTTGATACAACCCATGACTTCTCTCAAACTGGATTGAAACTTTTCAAGTTCTTCATCCGCAATCTGATTAGGATTGATAAGATGTATCTGATAATCCTGTGCATATCTTCTGACAATCGGGTCCGATATCTCCATCATATCCAACAATGAACGCGGACCATCCCATTCACCTGCATTAAAATAAATGACCAAAGTAATAACCGGAATCAGTCTATCACTCTTATAAAATCCTGATATAAACTCAGCATGACTGACAGACTTATGATTTGAATTTTCCTTTTTCCTGCGATGTACATCGGCAATTTCACTCACCTGTTTTGTATATTGCAGCGCATCATACAACATATTTCTTACCGGCATTGCATAATTCACATCTGTCTGATTCTCTATCCCCAAAAGAATATACGCTGTATGACCATCCTCCATTATGGCTGCTGATTTCAAAATATCCCGATATTTCTGTTGAGCCTCCACTTGAACTGCTTTTTTATCTTTTGTCTCTTTTTCATTCAATAGTATTGCTCTCTCCGTCGAATCCAATTCTTTCAAACGCTCCGGCTGAATCACCTGAGCCCCATCATACATAAAGTAGTTGAAGGCATCCGCAAATACTTCGTTTTTTCTTATGTAAGCCTTGGTAATTGCATCTATCGCTCCTATATAAATTCCCCTCCCGGTATTTTTATACAGCTGAATTTTACACAATTGGTTACCTGCTTACATCAACTTCATATTAGCATCTGTTTATGTAGAATGCAAGCAAAATGGCACCCTCAATAATGTCGAAAACTGCTAAAATACGTTATTCCTTTATACTTTTACCGAATACTGCCGAACAATTATTGATAAACCACAGCGTTCAACCAAACACAAAAGCTAAAGAGCTGCCATATATCAATGCGGCAGCTCTGCTTTTACATTTAAATATCCATACTCCCAAAATCAATGACACAATCTTCATAAATCCCCACCTTAACAGAATCCTGCAACGTATACTGCACCATATCGCCATTAACAAAATCATATACCACAACCTGATTCTTTGCCGCATCAATAATCCAATACTCCCGAACACCAGCTGTTCTGTATTTAAACAACTTCGTATAATAATCCATTCTTCTGCTGGCCGGGGAAACAATCTCAATAATCCAATCCGGCGCCCCTGTGCATCCCTTGTCATCTAACTTATCAGGATTACAGATAACGGATATATCCGGTTCAACATATGTATTCGTTGCTTCATCCAGATATACCGCAAAAGGAGCCGCATAGACCTTGCAGTTTCCGCCATGAGAACGGATATAGCTTTTGATATCCGCATATAATTCTCCTGAAATGTCCTGATGTTTTCTGCTGGGCGGAGCCATATAATAAATCTGACCATCAATAAGTTCTGCCCTTTCACCTTCAGGCAAGGCATAAATATCTTCAATCGTATAATTTTCTTCTTTTAATAATGGCACGTAATCACTCCTCTTTTCTCAAATGCATCATATTTATTCGAACAATCACTTACTGTCATTATACAATAGATTACATCATCCAGCAATTTATATATATCGCCATTTTTCGCCCCAAAACCTCTTCTTTTGATTTTACAGCGTATCGAAATTTTGATTTTCATTTTAAATAAAAGAGATTGGTTCTCAGTCTTCCCAGCCCAAACCATAAAAAATAACGTTCTGACACGACTTCCTGCGCCTAAGCGCAGCGGAGTGCAGAACGTTATTTTTTATGGTTGAGACTCCAAAGTTCCTGAAGCCAATCTCCTCATTAAGAAATTACAAAATTTCGATACCTGCAGATTCACACTGCTGCAGTGTCTCTTTATCCCAGACAGATGCCTGAACTTCACCCACATGGGCTTTCTGAAGCAGCAACATACAGATTCTTGACTGTCCGATACCGCCGCCAATTGTCAGAGGCAGTCTGTTAGCCAGCAGCAGCTGATGGAACGGCAGCTTACGTCTCTCATCACAGCCGGCCTTTGTCAGCTGCTCATCCAGAGATTTTGCATCTACACGGATACCCATGGAAGACACTTCCAACGCACACTGCAGCGGCTCATGCCAGAACAGCAGGTCACCGTTTAACTGCCAGTCATCATAGTCCGGTGCACGTCCGTCATGACGCTCGCCGGATTTCAGAAGATCACCGATCTGCATAATGAAGATTGTCTTCTTCTCTCTGGCATAAGCATTCTCTCGTTCCTTCGGTGTCAGATCCGGATACATATCTTCCAGTTCCTGAGATGTGATAAAGGAAACTTCTCTGCAAAGCTCTGTATGCAGATGTTCATACTGGTATTTCACCTCATCCAGCGTATTACAGATGGATTCGACAATACGTGTCACTGTATTCTTGAGATAGTCAAAATTTCTATCCTCTTCTGTGATAACTTTTTCCCAGTCCCACTGATCCACATAAGCAGAATGCAGATTATCCAGTTCTTCATCACGACGAATAGCATTCATGTCACACAGTAAGCCTTTTCCCACAGGGAAATCATAGTTATAAAGTGCCATACGTTTCCACTTTGCAAGGGAATGGACAACCTGTGCTTCCATATGCGCATCCGGAATATCAAAAGATACCGGTCTCTCCACACCATTCAGATCATCGTTCAGACCCGAAGCCGGATCAACAAATAACGGTGCGGTCACACGTTTCAGCTTTAACGCCATACATAATTTCTTCTGCATCAGGATCTTGATCATACCGATTGCTTCCTGAGTCTCATAACTGCTCAGGCAAGAACGGTAATTTTCAGGTATTATTAATTTTCCCATCTCTGCCCCATCCTTTTCTAAAAATTTCCAGTCATTATCCAAAGCCAATTCCGCATTCATGAAACAGACATCAAGTCCTAGCTTCTACTGTCTGCCTTCACCAAGCTCGGCGCCCCTTGCCAGTGCATCATCAATATGCGCACAGAAATTCTCGGCACCGACCTTGTCATAGAGACCTGACTTCTTCATCGCTGACATCGGCTGTTCATTCACATGAGAGAAAATCAGCGTCACATTCTTCTTCTGACACTTCTCCCACAGCAGTTCCAATGCATGCATCGCTGTTGCATCAATGGCATTGACGCTTCTCATACGAAGAATCAGACAATTATTGAAATCCTTCGCATGAATCTCAGCGATCTTATCGGCAGCACCGAAGAATAAAGGACCGCTTAATTCATAAACACGAATATTCTTGGCAACATCCCTCAAGTTAATACTATCCGGATCATCCTCATCGTTCTCAACGTATTTCCAGCCCTCAACAGCTGTCTCATCGCTCATACGCTTCATAAACAGCATAGCTGCCAGTACAACATTGACTTCGATTGCAACAACAAGGTCAAATACAACGGTCAGACCAAAAGTCAGTACAAGCACTATTATATCACTCTTTGGTGCAGTTTTCAGCAAATAAGCAAATTTACGCCAGCCGCTCATGTTGTATGCAACCATAAACAGAATCGCTGCAATCGTCGGCATCGGAATCAATGCAGCATAAGGCATCAGAACAACAAGAATCAACAGAAGCACAACTGCATGAACCATACCGGCAATCGGTGTGCGTCCGCCATTCTTGATATTGGCTGCTGTACGGGCAATAGCGCCTGTGGCAGGAATACCGCCAAATAATGCAGAAACAATATTGCCGGCACCCTGCGCAACCAATTCCGTGTTAGAACGATGCTTTGAATTAATCATACCATCTGCAACGACACATGACAATAAGGATTCGATGGCAGCCAGAATAGCAATGGTAAATGCATCCGGAAGCAGCTTCTGAACCATATCAAAATTAAACACCGGTACCGTCAATGCCGGCAGCGCATTCGAAATTGTATAAAGATCGCCGATTGTATTCACCGGCATATGTAAGCCCTTCACCATGGCAATACCTGCGATAACTGCCAGAAGTGAAGGCGGAATCGTCTCATTGATCATCGGCCAGATAATCAGAATCGCCAGACAGACAACACCAACGATGACTGCCTGTACATTAATGGTGCTGATAAAACGAATATCTCCCATTAATTTGTCCATTGTCTCGATCAGCGGTTCTTCCGAAACGACTGTCAGACCCAAGAAATCTTTAATCTGCCCAATAAAAATCGTCACGGCAATACCGGCTGTAAAGCCTGTCGTAATTGTATATGGAATATATTTGATCAGGCTTCCCATTCGGCAGACACCCATAATGATCAGGATAATACCTGCCATCACCGTTGCCAGTGCCAGGCCTTCTATGCCATTTTCCGCGGCTATCCCTGCAACGATGGTTGCAAATGCAGCTGTCGGTCCCGCAATCTGCACACGGCTTCCGCCAAGAAATGAAATCACAAATCCTGCTGTAATCGCTGTATAAATACCGCGCTCAGGTGTCACCCCTGAAGCCAGGGCCAGGGCGATAGACAACGGCAGTGCAATAATCGCCACAATAATGCCGGCCACAATATCTTTGACCAGCTGTTCTTTCGTGTAGCCCTTCATTACGGACCACAACATTGGTTTTAATTTTTCCATTTTTACCTCTCTCTCTTAATTTCACGATCTCTTGCGCAAAACATCTCAATTATACGCCTGTAAAATAAAAAAAACTACCATTTTGGCAGTTTTTTTTATTTTTATGCAAATTGGCCTTTTCCAAATACTATTTGCCGTAATTAATCTGCAATTTACTGAAGAAATCCTCCAGTATATAGCGTCCGTCAATATCATCATAAACCCGAATTGGCCTGTTTTCGTGATTTTCACGATAATACATGTCTTCTCCTATGTGCGGTGCCTGCTGCCAGTGATAGCAGTAATTATGCTCCTCCATCATCAGTCCGATCACTGTCAGGTCACAGATATCCAGTGATTCTGCCCGGGGCCATCCGGGATATTCTTTCATCTCTTCAAAAAAGCTGACAACTTCATCAAAAAGAAAACGACCGATTTCGCCGCATGGACGCACTTTCAGCTGCAGCTCCGCAAGACCTGCTCTCGGCTTTGCATAAACCTTTGTCGGAATCTGCCAGATTTCAGCCTGTGAACTCGATACAATATTTGCTGCCGTGATATCATTCACCAGATTAAATTCCATTCCGCCATTAGGATAGATATTGCCGCCATTCCATACGATGATAATTCTTGAAGCAATGGCAGGCTCCAGCATTAATGCACTGGCAATATCCGTCATGGGCCCCAGAACACCGATATATAACTTTTCTCCCGGTGCAAGAGCCATGGCCTCATCAATGATCAGCCGCACACCTTCATTGTCATAAGCTGGAATATCACCAAAATAGCCTTTTTCTTTTACCTGAAGTGCCGTCTGACTTCCCTTTGCGATCCGGACTTTGCCTTCAAGCCCTGCATGACGCAGTACCTGTTTCAATTCCTCATAACTGGCCTCCATAGAATCCTGAATACGGTCATGTCCAAAATGAGCTGCGATTACGCCTCTTACATCAAACTTTGGTGTCATCAGCGCATGCATAATGGCAAACTGATCATCTACTTCATTTCGTACATCTGAATCCAGAATCACTTTTATACGCTTCTGTTCCGGCACATGAAACAGATAATTTTCTTCAAACATATCAGTCATCCTCCCTGTTTAACCTTTGACTGCGCCTGCAGCCACACCTTCAATAAAGCTTTTCTGTGACAATACAAAAACAATGATCACCGGTATCGTTGCCATGGTCAGCATAGCAAATAGCTCCGGATAATTCGTGGAATGTTTGCCTACAAAATTAGCAATAGACAATGGCAGCGTCCGAAGCTCATCCTTTGTAATCATGATATTGGCCATAAAATAATCATTCCAGATTGTCAGACCATTAAAAATCACCTGCGTTGCCACACCGGCACGGGCCAGCGGAACAATAATGCGGACAAAACATCCGAAACGGGAACAACCATCTATCATTGCTGCCTCTTCCAGTTCCCTGGGCAGAGAAATGAAAAAACCTCTCATGATAAACATACCCATGGCAATATTCTGTGCTGCATAGATCAGCATCAGCCCGAAATGGGAATTCAGAAGTCCCATCTTCATTGCTACCGTAAATGTCGGAATTCCCAGAACGCCTGCCGGAATCATAATCCCCAGCAGCAAATACATATAGATCAGATTTTTGCCTTTGAAATTCAATCTTGCAACCGCATAAGCCGCACAGCTGGTGACCGGGATCATAATACACATAGACCCCAGTGTCACGATCAGACTATTGATAAAACGTCTGCCAAGATCCGCATTCTTCCAGGCAGCTATGTAATTATCCAAATGGATCTGCTTTGGCAGCCCCCAGATATTCGTATAAAATTCTGCTTTATCCTTCATCGAACCAAAAAACATCCACACGATCGGATAAATACAGATGATCACCATAATCAAAAGGATAACGGCACAAACAATATGATAAATCGAGATTTTCTTCTTCATACCCATCCTCCTAATTATAGACATCTTCATGTGACATAAATTTCAGCTGAATAAAGCCAAAGACAAGCACCATCAGGAACAATATCACACTCATGGCATTCGCTTTGCCGAAATTATAATCTGTAAACGCCGTTTTCATAATGTATGTCAAAGACACTTCTGTACTGTGATAAGGGCCTCCGTCCGTCATGATATAAACAATATCATAGTTTGCCACAAAAGCACCCGTAATGCTCATCAGCACATTAATCACAATTGTAGAATTGATCATTGGCAGTGTCACATAACGCAATTTGGCCAATGGTCCCGCACCGTCAATCTCTGCTGCCTCATACAGATCCTTCGGCACCGCCTGCAGACCTGCAATATAAAGCACCATATGATACCCGATCCATTTCCATACATCCACCGCTATAATGGCAAACAGTGCAACTCTCGCATCACTGAGCCATCCCAGGATCAAATGATCCAGTCCCACAGCTGACAGGAAACTGTTCAGCAGGCCAAAGGTCGGATTATAGATCCAGACCCACAAAATACCAATAACAATATAAGATAATGTCACCGGTATATAGATAGCTGTCCTGAAAAACGTTCTGCCAAAAAAGTTTTTGACAAGAATGGATGCCAGAAAAAATGCGATCACATTTTTCAATACCGTTACAAGAATAGCATAAACAAATGTATTTTTGATTGCTTTCCAGTAAATATCATCCTGAAAAACATAAAGATAATTCTTCAGACCATTAAATTTCATATCTGAGAAGCCGTCCCATTTAAAGAAGCTTGTATAAACGCCAACGGCAAATGGCACCACCACAAAAAGTGTGAACAGCACCACTGCCGCCAGACACATCAGATACGGAAATGCGTCTATTTTTCTTTTTCTCATCTTCCATATCTCCTATTTATGAGAGCCCAACGGCTTCTCTTTATTATTTCAGCAGCATAAGCCAAAGCCGCACATCTGCTGACTTTGGCTTACTGCTTATCAAAATCTCTATAATACAATCAATTACTGCATATACTGCGTCAGATCAGGAATCTTTGTCGGTGTGACTGCATCCCACTGCTCCTGCGTCCAGCTTTCCCACCACGCATAAGTATAATCCTTCTCCTCACAAACCTTTGTGTAGGCGTCTTGAACATACTGGGCAGCATCCTGACTGCTCATCTCACCGCTGATCACAGATACAATGGCTGTACTGAGAGCATCATTAACCTCTGACGGCCACAGCCAGTCAAGATATTCAGATGAATTGCCCGCGATCTGGCTGTTAAGGAATTTTGTCACATCATCTGATTCTGTGGAAACGCCTTTTAAGACTTCATAAATCATAGTCGATGTACCGAGAATCTTCTGTGCATTTTCCTGACGGGTAATATATTCAAGGAAACGCATAGTATTTTCCAAATTGTCATCAGATGCAAAACTTGGAATAGCCAGTGCGTAATCACCAACGCCGTAGCCATTTTCAGAATGAGATCCATCCACCATCACAGGAAACTGGAATGCACCGATCTCAAAGTCACAGGAGTCCTTCAATGTTTCATAATCCCATGTGCCGGCAAAAAGCATCCCTGCCTTGCCCTGAGCAAATGTCGCGATCATACCTTCATCATCTGTATCCAGACTTGCCTGAGTCAAAACATTCTCATCATAGAATTTCTTAACCAGATCAAATGCCTGTACAGAAGCATCCGATACAAAAGAGCTCTCACCCTTCAGGAAAGACTGTACAGCTTCAACAGATTTGTTGCCTGTGGTCTGATTATAAGTTTCTGTATACATCATCGGCCATGCCCAGCCGTCTTTCCCCTGGAAGATCATCGGCATCACGCCATCTTTTTCAGACAAAGCTTTGGAAACACTTACAAGTTCATCCCATGTTTGCGGAGCCTGAAGGCCCATTTCATCAAATAATGTTTTATTGTACAGACACATATATGATGATGCGTCATAATACGGAAGTGCCCAGAGATGACCTCCGATATAACAGTTGTCAATCATGCCGTCTGAATAACGGTCCAACAATGGTGATGCCAGATCAGTCAGATCTTTCACACCGCCGGCTGCCCCCAGTGTTGAACTGATGGTGCCAATGCCGACACGGACAATGTCAATCTGGTCACCTGCCAGCTTGCTCTGCTGAAGTGTCTGCGGAATATCACTCCATGTTCCCTGAAAACGAAGCTCTACCTGAATACCGGTTTCTTTCTCAAAATCAGCAGCCACTTCTTCCCATGCTTCTTTCTCCGCAGGAACTTCCGGTTCACAGGCTAACATGACAACCTTACCGCCGTCTCCGGTGTTGTCAGAACCTGATGCACTCTGATTGTCCCCTGATGAGGAACCGCAGCCTGCCAGCAGTCCCACGCTCATGGCAACTGTACACAATAACGCCATTATCTTTTTCATTTTTACTTCCTCCTAAAAATGCCGACCTATCCATCGCCTCTCAGCACACTGCCTCTTTTTTTCAGCCACTTGAGAATCGATATCACAGCGTCAGACAAATACTTAACGTTATTGTTTTACCATATTTACAACAGTTTTACAAC
>JBNMJG010000003.1:0-20356 GCA_050873705.1 Coprococcus sp.
CCATCACCCACAGGAGACAGTACAGCGCACAGAGCCAATATTTACGCAATACAACCAGAAAATAGGTTACTTCCCCGCACAAAAGGGCAATAACAACCGTTGACGCCCACAAATCATGCTGGACAATATTTCCCGAAAGTAATGCGATACTATCTTCATGCACTTTATTCCATTGTGTGATCATCAAATTGATCCATGCTTTCAATCCCTCAAAGTAGCCATGAAAACCGGTGAGCACGAATGCTGCAGGCCATGGAACCAGAAGGATCAGCGCACTTAATCGATACTTATCCTTTAATCGATGCACCAGCATCGAACAAACAATTCCCGCTGCTGCCATTAAGACAGGTATATAGAAGTGTCCTATATTGTCCTTCCATATACCTGCCATTGTCAGCAAACTGCCTCCAGTCATCAGACAGGACAGCAGAAATGTCCAACCATTCATATGTATTCTCCTATCCCATCAACATATCAGTCTGAAAACTTCTTTCGGCAGATTATCTACAGAAATTTCTATCATTTCTCCAGACTGCTGCACAATTCCTGCTGTCGATCCAGCATCTTCCACAATACTGAGTACTGTGACGCCTATTCTCTGAGCCAGGCTGACAATGTCCTTACTGTACCTTCCTGCTGAAATAATAATCAGCCTCGTAAAATGTTCTTCCATATGCTGCAGCACAAAATAGTCCATGCCGCGCCCTGCATCCATCTGTACAGGCATCCCCAGCCACTCCATCTGAATCTTCTGAAATTCTCTCATACTGCCGATTTCGTTTACACTCAATCCATCTTTATATGGAAGAGCAACGCAAAATGCTGCACCCTGCTGGATCATTTCCTGACAGAGGGCAGCACCAAGGGCTGCAGCCCCGTTTAATTCTGTGCGGGCAACACTCTGTCCATCCTGTTCCATTCCAAGATCCATCAATATAATAGCATGATAATGCGTCGGTTCGCTGGGCTGCCGCATAATCAGATGATCAGCCTTACCGGACAATTTCCAATGAACAAAGCGAAGATCGTCTCCGGGTGTATAATCTTTGATATCAAAGGTTTCGCTGGGGTCATTGCCCTTTCTGTTCTGCATCACGCCCTCATCCAACGGTGCTCCGATGGTTGATGTTGACATCTCCACCTGAACATTGACATCTCTTGGAAAAACAACAGCATTTATTGATGCAAAAGGCCTGATCTTTTTTTCAGACAGCTGCAAAACATCTCTGATACAGACAGAAGTACAATTAATTTCTGTCTCACCGCACCATTTTGCCGGCACAACAAAGGGTATTTCCTTTTGACGATTGCTTATTTCCACTTCTAAATGCTGACATTCAGATACATCAAACATTTTGTTATGTATTGCTATATCCAGCAGCATCCACTGAGCCGCAAACATTGTACCTGTGCTCTCAATCAACAAAATCCCCTTTAATTGTTCGCCTTCTTTGATGCCTGAATGCAATCTGAATCGGACTTGTATATGATTTGCTTCATAGCGGAGGAGCAGGCTGTCCAGAACCACCCACGCAATCGAAACAACAAAGATACAAAACAAAAACGGCTTGCCGAAAAAGAAAATCAACACCACAAGTATTGCAAGAAACAGTCCGTAACCTAAGCGATTTTTCCACATAAACACTACCTCGATGATGGAGTCGGCGGTTTGATCCGGTTCATGATATCCCTCAATAAATCTTCTGCACTGACGCCTTCCACACGCGCCTGCGGGCGAAGTACCATTCGATGGGCACACACATCACAAAATACATTCTGAATATCTTCCGGCACGATATAATTTCGTCCTTTTAAAACCGCACTGGCTCTTGCCATTTTGACAAGGGCCGAAACACCTCGCGGAGAAATACCCAATTCCACCAGCGGATGCTCCCTGGTTGCCTCACATAACTGAATAGCATAGCAAAGGACAGCATCTGTCATTCTCACAGAATTCAGATAATTCTGTACTTCTATCACATTCTGCGCATTAGTTACCGGATGCAGATCCAACAGAGGATTGGTATAGCGCTGTGCCTGAATAATCTTCAGCTGATTCTCAAGGGTCGGATAACCAATGGAAAGGCAGACCATAAAACGGTCCAACTGAGATTCAGGAAGCGGCTGCGTTCCTGAGAAGCCCAATGGATTCTGCGTTGCAATACATATAAAGGGTGCCGGCAGCTGATGGGTCTCCCCATCTACGGTAATGGTCCGCTCTTCCATTACTTCCAAAAGTGCAGACTGTGTCTTCGGTGATGTACGGTTGATCTCATCTGCCAGAAGCAGCTGACAATTTGCCGCACCATCCCGGTATTCAAAACGGTTTGTTTCCCTGTTGAAAACGGTAAAGCCGGTAATATCTGACGGCAGCGTATCCGGCGTAAACTGGATACGTCTGCTGCTCAGCCCAAGTACTTTTGAGAAAGCAAGCGCCAATGTCGTCTTCCCTACTCCCGGGCAATCCTGCAGGAGGACATGTCCTCCTGCATAAATGGTCATCAGGACCTTTTCTATGATGTCATTCTTGCCGATAAAGGCCTTATTGACCTCAGCAATAATCTGTTTTGATTGTTCAACGATCATTTGGTTAATATATCCCCTTCCTGCTCACTCTCTTTTTTATCTTCAGACCGATCCGATTCCGGCGTTGTCTCCTCTTCTGTTTCACTTTCTGAAGTTTCAGTTTCATTGATCGACGTATCCGGTGTTTCCGATTCTGTTTCTGTCTCCGGTACAGCTGTTTCTGTCTCCCTGCCCGGTGAAGCAGTCTCAGTTTCACTTTCTGACATCGATGTTTCATCTGTTTCCTTCGGTTCCTCTGTTTCTTCCGGCACGTCTTCTGAATTCTGTACTTCAAGGCACCACAGATCGGCCGCCTCTGAAACTTCCGGCAAACCAAGCATCAACCTCAGACGATTTTCCACAGGCATCAGGATCTTAGCCGCTGCTTCCTGCTTCTCCTGGTCCGTGAGGCTTGTATCAAGACTCTGCATCAGCTCATCCAGATCCTCATAACCTGCCATCGGATATACCCACGCCTGAACATAAGCTTTCTCACTGCCCTCCGGTACAACAATCGACAACTCACTGCCTGTTGTTCCAAAGGTAAATGGTGACTCTTTCGTACCGCCAAGAAGTTTCACCGGTGTTGTACCTTCGAACTTCAAAGTCAGTCCCTGTCCGTCTAATCCCTCAAAAGCATTGGTATAAATACCCACCAGCTGATCTTCACATGTCACACTTCTCAGCTGTGTGCTCTGTGAAAAGGCACCTGTTCCGATATAGTCCAGATACCAGGCACTCGGCATATCCAGAGTTTTCGGAGACAATACGATATCCTGCACATAGGACGGCGCACCGATCAGTGTCAGCTCACCTTCACCAGACTGTCGATACGGATAAAAACTTGTTGGTTCTGAAACCATTTCTGCACCAAGCATTGTCCGGACTCTGTTTTCCGCCTCCAGCAGTGCCTCTTTGACATAACCATCAATTTCTTCATCCGGCGGATATTCCCATGTCTCCCAATCAATATGATTTAACTGAATATCCTGCCACATCTCAAGATAAGCAGAAGAACTTGGAGTACCTGCATAACCCGCAAAAAGATATCGCCATCCCATGATATAGTTTTCTTCGGACCCCTGCGGTATATGCACTCTGAGCTTTTCTGACTCTTCCTCTACTGTCCAGTACCAGTTAAACTGGAATGGCGTACTTCCTGAGGTTGCAATTAATGGTACCGATTCATTATGCAGTGTAATGTCTGTGAGCTGATCACAGCCGGTAAACAAACCTCGATATATTGAGGCATCCTGTCCCGAAAGCGTACCAAAATCCACTGTTTTCAAAGATGAACAGTCATAGAATGCATCCTGCCCGATATAATTAACTGTATCCTTTATAAGGATAGACTCAAGTCCCTCACAACCGGAAAAAGACTCATCACCTATGTAAATATGTGTATCCAGATAAATATCACCGCTGATATCCGAACCCTTAAAAGCGCCGCCGTCCAACGCCCATAAACTGGCAACTTCATCCAGATTCAGCGTATAGCTTCCAGAAGGCGATTTCGTATCCGCCATGGCATATTTGTAGATTTCCTGCGTCTGTGCCGGCAGCTGCACCTGATCATCTACTTCTGTACCGGCACGCAGCGCCAGCCATGGTTCACCGTCACTATCCAGCCCATACAGCATCTTTCCGCGCTCACCAATAGACTCTATGACAAATCCTGCAACCCCTGATTCTTCTGTGAATTGAATGCCATTGGAGGCATAGCCCTCCGCATTGGTAGGTACAAAGAAATACCGGCTTGGGCTCAAAGCATTCGCATTCGGATCTGAGATATCCGGATTATAATCATCCTGCATGATGCCTTCCATAGCATTGGAAGCAACAAATCTCAAGGCCCCGCAGCCATCCCATGCTCTGTTGCCGATGGTAATACACTCTTTCGTATCAATCAATACTCCCTGCAGTCCGCTGCAGTTGACAAAAGCCTGATAACCGATCGTATCAACACTCTCAGGGAGTGTAACCCATTTCAGGGATTGACAATTTGCAAAAGCGCCATCTCCGATAGATGTAATCGTCACAGCTGAACCATCCATCGCTGTCAATGTACCATCATAACTCTCTGTATCCTGAGGTGCCGTGATCAGCACAGCATCCCCGCCGTCTTTATTTTCTGCATAATAATAGCCTTCCCTTGACTCACTGAGCAGTTTTACTTCCATATCATCTGCTCCGCCAGCCTGTTCCAGCTGCATCTCTGCAGACAGATACTGTTCCATGGTATAGCAGAGAATCGTCTTTACCTGACTGTCTGCAAAACAATTCTCATCCAGATCAACAACATCGCCATTCTCCGGCATGGTCACCATTGTGATAGAGTCTGACTGATTAAAAGCACCTTCACAAAGACTATGTATCTCCGATGACAGCTTCAGATTGGTATTGCCCAATGATAATGCCCTGCGCATACCGCCTTCATTATTCACAATGGCATTATCCTTGACTGTATAAGTAACATCCGGATCACTCTCTGAAGCGACGCAGTTATTATTGCCCTTTTCAATAGCTTCATGATGAGCAATAATAAACGCTTCCATCAAATCATCTTTAACAACAATCTTACAGTTGTTCAGATTGCTGTAGGCAATATCCGGCACTTGATCCAAGGTTTCTGCTTCCAGCCTCAGCACCGGAAAATGACTGTTCGATGCAAGATTGATCTTTGTCACATAAGACGGCACGATCACTTCTTCAATCTTACTTGGTATACCAAGGATCTCTGTGCCTTTCTTATTCGTCAAAAGGCCTTCTGCCGTTGACGCATAAAATTTGTTATTTTTGGAAACTTTAAAGCCTTCTCTTATGTTCATCCCTGCACTGAAGTTCGCAATATATAACACTGTATCCGGAATCTCCAGATAATCTGTTGTCATATCCACATCACTGTCAAGTACAATTGCCTGTACATACTTCGGCACACTGATCTTTACTCTGTCTGCCTCCTCATCATCATCTTCTGACGCTCTGGCAACTGCCCCATTCCGGAAATTGGTCAATGTTTGAAGATAGCAGAGATTATCATATTCCATGCCCACTTCATAGTCATCAGACATCCACTGCAGGACTAATTTCACTTCATAATCATCACTCAGCGGTACCTTATCCGCCGGTTCCAGAATATGCCGGCCTTCTGTCGCTTTGTAATACCATGGTACAAGCTTGCCGTTTTCCATCCAGCCCGGGAAAAGTTCCGTCAGATCATCAGATCCGAGATATTCCGACAAATACCGCATTAAATTGATATTCGTCCCAACCGCTACACTCTGCTCATAATTGATCACATTGTCAAGATTGATCTGATTATTTTTGACCTTGTCATTCAATAAATAAATACGGTTCAATTCAACTTCATAGGAAACCTTTTTTTCTGACCACTTGTCCTTTGTCTTAAAACGATAACCAAACCGGATCAGCATCTCATTATCAGGAATATTCTTCGGGATCGTAACCGGGAATTTGGAAATCCATGTTTTACCGCCGTCAAATGAAACACTGTTCACACGAATATATTTATTCCAGGCATCCTCTCCCCACAGATACTGCACAGCGTCTTTGCCTCTGACAAACGTATTCATAGCATAAAAAATCATCTTACCGTCAATCTTCTGGCCTACATACAGGGTATTGGCTTTCTCTGACTGTGCTTTCTGAATGACAACACTGAGGCTGTTGCCGTCCTCATCCGTCTGATCTGACGGTATCACATTCTCCGTATATGGTTTGCTCACAACCTTAGAACTATCTATACCTATCGCCGGATTGGATTTGCTCATATCCGGATCTCTGATGGCATCTGATGGATCCTCGGGTTCATCAGGCGTATTCGGATCATCCCCCGGTGAGGGATGATTGTTGTTATCCGATCCGCCGCCTGATCCGCTGCCGTTACCAGACCCGTTATTGCCGGAATTATTATCAGAATTGCCGGGATTGACTGTATTGCCCTTATTGTCGGATGGTTTAGAGCCATTATTGATAATGACATCTGCCTTTGACTTATCATCTGTGACATCATAAACGGTTCCCGGCTGCTGCCCGCCGCTGCTGTTGTCCTGAACGCTGCTGCCGTCATTCAGACTGGCCGATCCTGCATTGCCTGCCGGAAGGGTATGATCCGCGGCCAGCAGATACTTGGCCTTTCCATTGCTCTGGTCATGTTCATCCGCATTCTGATCCTTCTCCCATAAATCATTCTTCGAATCATTGCCGTCATGATCATGCCCCGTCACATCCTCGCTGTCCGAAAAAACAACCTGATTCGTTCGAAGATTCCTGTCACTGTGAAAAGGCTGAAAACCATTCCCCGACTGATACGCCACTGCTGCAGCTGCAGTTCCTCCTGTCAGGCCAACAGCTATAGCCGCCGCCAAAACAATCCGTTTCGTTCTTCTACGCTTCATCTATCACTCATCCTGACCTTTCTTCTCTAAGTATTCTCCTACGCTGCGCCGCAGTGCAAAGAAATCAACAGGTTTTGAATAATGCGCATTCATGCCGCTTTCCACAGACAAACGTTCATCTTCTACAAAGGCATCTGCAGACAATGCAAAAATCAGCACGCCGGCGGCATCCCCGCGATCCATAGCTCGAATTGTTCTGGCTGCCGTCCGTCCATCCATCACAGGCATCTGCACATCCATCAGAATAAAATCATAATAATTCTCCGGATGTCCCGCAAATTCATCTACCGCCTGCTGACCATTCTCTGCCACATCAACTTTTGCTCCCATCTCCTGCAGTATCTCTACCGCAATCATCGCATTGATCTCATTGTCCTCCGCCAACAAAATATGTCGATTCTCAAAGGCATGTTCATATTCATTTGTATTCTCAGCAACAATTCTCTTTTCGTCCACGCTCTCCTGTTCAGACGCAGTTGCTTCTGGCAGACGCAGAAAAACAGTAAAATCGGAGCCTTTGCCCGGAATACTTTCCACAATGATTTCACCGCCCATCAGACGAACCAGCTGATCTGTAATGGCCATACCAAGTCCCGTGCCGCCATATTGATGAGATGTATCCACACTTTCCTGCTCAAAAGGACGGAAAATCCTGTTAATAAACTCAGAAGACATCCCGATACCGGTATCATGTACCCGGACCATCAAGTCCACCTTGCCGTCACGAAGCAGCATCTGGCGGAATGTCACCGTCACTTCACCCTCTTTGGTAAATTTCACGGCATTGGAGAGGAAATTAATGATGATCTGGCTGATACGCAGCTCATCACCCACCACATAATCAACCGTCATATCCTCAAATGTCACAGCATAATAAATTCCTCTTGCTTCCAGATTCTTGGCAAACATATCATACAGGCGGTCTCCCAGTGCCCGGAGGCTGAACACCTTGTCCTCTAACTCAACCTTCCCGGCTTCGATTCGGGACATATCCAAAATATCATTGATCAATGACAGCAAATGATCGGACAGATCACTGGCTTTCGTCAGATACTGCATCGCCGGATGCTGTTCACCGATTCTCTCCTTCGCCAATGTCAGCATACCGATAATACCATTCATCGGTGTACGGATCTCATGGGACATTCTTGAAAGGAATGTTGTCTTTGACTGGCTGACCTCTTCTGCCTCACTTAACCGTTCTTTGTAACTCTCGATCAGCGCATAATCCTCTGTGATCCTGAAAAAAGAAACAAAATCATACTGACCGTCGCTGCTTCGATGAATAACGATTTTCACCCGTTCTCCGTTCTTCAACAAATCCGAAGCTGTCATATCTTCACGCCCATCCCAGGCCATATAATCCTTCCATAGACGATTTCCTCTGTCGTAATCCTCAAAACAATTCCTGAAACAGGCCATGTCCTTCTGAAGCGCCTCAACTGAAATCCCCAACAGTGCCTCCAGATTTCCCGCACTATATACCGGCATCCGGTCCCTGCAGCGGATCAAAATCCAGGCCTCTTCTTCCTGTCCGCTCAATTCCCTCAAAAATATGCCTTCTGCGCCCTGTAAGACAAACTTTTTCTCTTTTGTACTTTTCTCTGTATGGGATGAAAAAAGAATCACAGCTGCCAGCAGTTCGATACCGGCAATCACAATCAACCAAAAATGGTTCCCCAATATTGCCAGAAAATTTTCCATATAGGTCATGAATCCCCAAACCCTCTCATTATATATTGTCGAATATATCATATACTTTTGTCATTATAGCTTACTACCTATTATTATACAATAAAAAAGCAGGGTTTACACCCTGTTTTTTACTGTCTATAGCACTTTATTGCTTTATTCAGACAAATGATTTCCTCATCCGTCAGATTCCAGTTCAGTCCGGCACAGTTCTCCTCAACCTTGCGGCGGCTCTGTGCCCCGGCAATACAGGATGAGATAAATTCCTGCTGCAATGTCCAGTTGACTGCAATCTGCGCCAGAGGGACATTTCTCTCAGCAGCAATGGCATCCATCACCTTCAGCAATTCCATCACCTTCGAAAAAAGAGGTTCTCTGAAATACGGATAAAAGCGGTTTCTATTGTCCGTCTCGCCAAATGTCCGGATCTCCCGATAACTGCCTGTCAGAATACCTCCGCCCAGTGTACCGTAAGTCATGACTCCCATTCCCCGGTCAGCAGCCCATCGGATGGTTTCCTCATTATCATCATCCAACATAGAATACTGGGGCTGATAAGCTTCAATCTCACAATACTTTGATGCTTCTTCCATCTGCTCCTTTGTAAAATTGGAAACCCCGGCATGAAGAATCTTGCCTTCTTTTTTCAACTGTGACACCGTACCGATGGTTTCAGCCATAGATACATTCGGATCCGGCCAATGGACAAGATAGAGATCGATATAATCTGTCTGCAGATTTCTCAATGATTCCTCACACTGCCTGCGGATCAACGATTCGGAACCGCAGCGGATATACTTTCCATCCACATACTTATTGCCGCATTTTGTCGCGATCACCACATCCTTGCGGGCACCCAGGCGATGCAGTGTCTCGCCGATATACTGTTCTGCTTTGCCTGCATTATAAGCCGGCGCTGTATCAATAAAATTAATTCCGCAGTCAAGGGCCGCCCTGATGGCATCCATTCTCTCCTCATCTGAATGGGCGTCCCATCCGGCCCCTCCGATTCCCCATGTGCCAAGACAAATCTGTGAAACTTCCAGTCCTGTTTTTCCGAATTTCTTATATCGCATGATTTTCCTCTCTTTCAGTTTTCTCTGATTCATTGTCACTGCCATTTACAAACGGGATGAAAAACTCCGCCCGTTCAGATATAGGTTCATTATACCATATTTTCATTGATTTCTGCTTTTTTCTATTGATCCAGGCCAAAATAACTGAGCAGCCCCTCATAAATGCCTCTGGCAAATTCCGGCTGCATGGTTTCAAGTTTTTCTGCATCCCCGGCATTGGTCAGATACGCCAGTTCCACCAGCACCGCAGGCATATTGGTCCTTCTCAAAACATAAAGAGATGGATTCACTCTCACCCCATTATCTCTGGTTCCCACAACATTGACAATCGAATTTAATATGTGCTGTGCAAGATAGTAGGACTGGGTATATTTTCTGTATACATAAACCTCCGTACCGTTGACAGCAGGATCTGTATTGGCATTGGCATGGATACTGATAAAATAATCCGCAGGCCATGCATTGGCCGCCCTCACTCTGGCAGCCAGACTTGTTGTATTGTTTGTTCCCAGCCGTTCTTCCGGTGTGTTCCGTGACAGACGGACTTCAAACCGGTCATCTGCCCGCAAAAGCTCTGCCAGTTCTTTTCCCACCTGATAGGTAATATCCTGTTCTTTTAAGCCGAAACCTTCCGCACCGGTATTTGGTCCGGATGGATTATGTCCCTGATCAATAAATATTTTAATGGCCATCTGTTATACCTGCTATTCTAAATTCATATATCAGCATATGCCACAGAACATCTTTATGTGCATTGACAGCGGACACTGCGAATGTTACTCTAAACATCAGGAGAAATTTTTTTAGAAATATTCAGAAAAAGGGGTTTTACCAGATGAGTAATTTTATGTTCAGCCTGAATGCAACGCTGCCTGTTTTTCTGGTCATCGTTCTGGGCTGGTTTTTAATGCAGAAAAAAATGTTCAATGACAACTTTGTTGATATCATCAACAAGTTTGTTTTCAAAGTGTCACTGCCTGTCCTGTTGTTCAAAGATATTGCCACCACACCCATCAAAGATGCTTTTGATCCGAAATTTGTTATTTTCTGTATGGTTGGCACCACTATCATGTTTATGGGCATATGGGCACTGACAACCATTTTTATGAAAGATAAATCAATGGTTGGTGCTTTCACCCAGGCATCTGCCCGGGGCAGTGCCGCTGTTCTGGGCATTGCCTTTGTCCAGAATATCTACGGCAATTCCGGTATGACGCCGTTAATGATCGTATCTGCCGTTCCGCTGTACAATATTTATTCTGTGATCATTCTGACATTTTGCGCCAATGACCAGGATCACTCCGACCGGGCGGCCACTATCAAGCGCGCCTTCAAAAATATTCTGACCAATCCGATCATCCTTGGTATTGCTGCAGGTGTACCATTTTCTCTGCTGAATATCGAGCTGCCTCCTCTGGTCTTAAAAACGGTGACCAATGTTGCGCAGACAGCCACACCAACGGCACTTCTTGCCGTGGGTGCCGGTTTTGAAGGCCGCAAAGCCATCAAGAAGATCAAACCGACGATGATCGCCACATTCATCAAACTGATCGCCCTGCCTGCCATTTATTTTCCATTTGCTATTGCCATGGGATTTCGTGAAAGTGCACTGGTGGCTATTCTCATCATGGTTGGTTCCCCCACAACGGTTACCTGCTATATCATGGCCAAAAATATGGGAAATGATGATGTCTTGTCCTCCAGTATCATTGTCATGGCAACCCTGTTGTCATCTGTTACACTGACTTTCTGGATCTTCCTTTTGAGAAGCATGGGACTGATCTGATTTGAAAAATTTTCCGTACATATAAAAAACACTCTCTGCGCACAATAGCTGCGTAAGCATTGTAATGATTGCTTTACATCATTATAAATGATGACTTTGAAGCATTAGATCTATCATGTTTCATGAAGCATTCTCATTGCATGTCATTTTGCACAGGAGGTTATGATATGGACGAATTATCAGTATTAGATCTTCAGAATCTCCGCCATCTCATCGGCGGCTATGAAACCACCCATAAGAAAATGATGGAATATGCATCCGGCGCCTCTGATCCCCAGATCAGGCAGTTTTTCCAGAAATCTGCCCAGTCAGCCATGCAGAACAAACAGCAGCTCATGCAGTTTATCCATTAAGGGAGGTTTTTGAAAATGATCGATGAAAAAACAATGGTTGCCGACACCCTGGCCGGCATCAACGGTGAATTAACACGTTTTGGAGAAATGATCCCTCAGACCGAGAACAAACAGCTGAAGCAGACATTGAAACAGCTGAGAAATGCCTGCGAAACTTCCCAGGAAGAAATCTACCAGCTGGCCCGGGCCCATCAGTACTATGTCCCGGCAGAAAAAGCCAGTGCTCAGGAAGTTCAGCATGTAAAAAACATTTTAACCCAGGGATAAGTTAATTTGCCCGCTCGAACAAAACACCGCAGATACGGTCTATCCCCGTCTGCGGTGTTTTTCACTTTTATTCATATCGTATTGCCGTTTCAAGGCATATCATTTATCTGCTATCTTCAATTGACAGCGGACGAACATCAATCCGATTATCGTTCATTGTCGTTGCCGCACCAATATCGGACAAACGCCCATGAGTCAGTGTATTAAATCCACAGCCATTCTGTGTCTGATGACTGGCAAACACTCCTTCCGACACAGCATTCCCGACAGCTACACGCTGATCTATACAAGCCGTAAACTTCACTTCCCCCAGCTCATTAAAAGCAATGGCAGGCATACCATCCTGAATCTTCCTTACTTTTGCATCTTCCGGATTCAGCCAGAGTGTCATGTCTTTTCTGGAGGTCATCAGCTGTTCCCTGTCAAGGAAGGTTGAATTAAGGCTCCACACACTTGGAGCGGCCACCAGATGCAGCGGCCAATCCTGACATTTTGCGCTGTAATCTGCTGTATAATGCGGCATCGGTTCCGCCAGCTTCTCATTGACGATCATCATTTTGCCTGTTTCAGTTCCAAAAGCCAGATGATCTGAAAACGGCAGCGCAATAGAACCGCCCTGTCGAAGAGTTTCCTTCGCCTCATCGGAAGTCTCCGCAATTGCCTTTGTCGGATGGCTCAGCAAAATATCCAGCATCTCATCCTCAGATCTGTCAAAATAATCATCCGAATAACCCATTCCCTTTGCCAGAAGACAGAACGTATCCCAGTTGCTCTTGCATTCTCCCGGTGCATCCACAATCTTTCGTCCCGTGCCAAGGGTACAATACCCATAAGCTCTGTAAATGTCACTTTGCTCCGCAGAGAATGTGGCCGGCAGAAGAATATCCGCATATCTGGCTGTATCTGTCATAAACCGTTCATGAACGACTGTAAATAAATCTTCCCGTTCAAGACCTTTCAGGATCAGCTGCTGATCACTGACGGTATTGGCTGGATTGCATCCATAGACATAAAATCCGTGAACAGCCTCTTTGCCTTCCATGGCAAGTGCCTGTCCGATCTGATTGATATTGATCTTTCTTGCCGGTTTCTCTCTGAAATCCGGTCTGGTGATCAGCGATTTGTTCACATAATCCGTATCGATCGGTGTACATCCGCAGAGACCGCCGCCGGGATGCTGCCATGCCCCGGTCAATGCGGATAAAATCGTAATTAAACGGACAGTCATACCACCGTTGCCATGACGGGAATTGCCGCTTCCCAGTATAATAGCCGGCGCTTTGGCCTCACCGTATTCTCTGGCCAGTCGTCTGATCACCTCCGCCGGGATACCGGTTTCGCCTTCAGCCCACTCCGGTGTATAAGCATCCAATGTCTCTGCAAACGCCGGATATCCACTGGTATAGTTTTCCACAAAGGACTTATCCACCAAATTCTCTTTTTTAAGTACCTGCATCATGGATAATGCCAATGCACCGTCTGTACCTGCTTTGATGGTGATCACCTGATCACAGTAAACTGCCGTCGGATTCGGATATACATCGATCAGGATTTTCTTCTTGTATCGATTGGCTGGTTTTTGCAGATCCGCCAGTGTCTGCAGTCTTGTGGCTGCCATATTGCAGCTCCAGATCAGATACAGATCACTATCATTCAACTCTGCCGGCTCCAGACATCCGGTTTTTCCCACAACCGCATCGTATCCTGCACCTTTTGCCGATGAACACAACGTTTTGACAAGCTCCGATGCACCCATGCGGTTAAAAAAAGCATCTCCGCAGTTGCGCTGGATATCGCTCATCACCCCGGAATACACACATGGCAATATTGCTTCCGAACCCCATTCTTCAATGATCTCCTTAAAGTGATCTGTAATCTCCCTCACTGCCTCGTCCCAACTGATGGGTTCAAACTTTCCCTCTCCTTTTTTGCCCACACGGCGCATAGGTTTCATCAGTCTGTCCGAGGAATAAATATCCTGTTCATAGTTCTGCATTTTGCGGCAAATGCCGTTTTTTGACACCGGGTGTGTCTTATCATTTTTCACTTTGACAATTCTGCCGTTCTCAATCTCTGCCAGCAATCCACATGTAGATGGGCAGTCATAAGGACAGGACATTTTTCGAATTGTTATCGCCATCTTACATTCGTCCTTTATTTATTTCTTAAAACGTCTCTTACCTGTAAATTCTTCAACTGTAATCTTCAGAACTTCAACTGCCAGTGTATGTTTCGGCTCCATCACAAAATCTTCTCCTGTCTGATGCTTCATCAGCAGTTCAAGTGCCTTGATCTTCTCATCCACATCTGTGATGATCTCACAGTGTCCCCGCCCAACCACACTGGCATAACGGAAATTGTAAGCACAGGCATATTTTGCCGGGATCATCTCATGATCATAATCCATTTCAAAGCAAACATGATCATCCTTTCGAAGCAGATCTAGCTTTTTGCCCTCCTTAGCACTATGAAGATAGATCACCAGCTGACCGTTCTCATAGCTGTAGGCAAAATTCATAGCCACAATATATGGCCATTCCCCATCCATCATTGCAATATGACACACTTTACAGTGATCGATAATATCTATCATCTCATCCACATCTGTTACTTCTCTGTCTGCTCTTCTCATCGCGCATTTCCTCCGGATTGTCCATATATTTTAATCATACCATAACACAATAGGCACCATTCATTGCCGCTTATAAATTTAATAGTAGCACGAAGTCCTGTTAATTGCAAAACAATTAGAGACATTATGAAATGACTATAGTATAATTAAATCATGTAAACACTCGAGGAGGTATTCTATGTTACGTGAAATTGCAAATGATTTTTATATGAATCAGAATTATAATTGCGGGGAATGTATCCTTCAGGCCGCCAATAAAGCCTATAATCTCGGACTGGATGACCGCGCATTAAAACTGGTTTCCGGATTCGGTGCCGGTATGGGATGCGGCAATACATGCGGAACTCTGTCGGCGTCCATGTCTGTCCTCAGCCTGCTTTTCTGTGACGGCAAAGCCCATGAAACAGGAGGATTCGGGGATCTCTGTGCAGAATATGTGGCATCATTCCAGAAAGCACTTGGCAGTGATAACTGCGAAGAATTGAAGAAACGCTACCGTTATCCGGAAGGTGATGACCGTCGCTGCCTGATCACTGTTGAAAAAGCTGCTGATGTTCTTGAGACATTTATTGCCGCACATCAGAGCGAACCATCGTCCGATGCACCGGCACAGACCTCTGTCAGCGCAGATGAGATCAAACGTCTGAAAGGGCTTGGCTTTTTGCATAACAAAGGAACGAACAAATTCAACGCCCGTGTCGTTACCGGAAACGGCCGGATCACAACAGCACAGGCAAGATGCATCGCCGATGCGGCAGCCCTTTACGGCAGCGGTCAGATTACCATGACAACCCGCCTTTCTCAGGAAGTCATCGGTGTTGAATATGACAAGATTCCTGATTTTATCGCTTATCTTGCCAAAGAAGGACTTGAAACCGGCGGTACCGGTGCCAAGATCCGTCCTGTAGTATCCTGTAAAGGTACAACCTGTCAGTACGGCCTCATCGATACATATGTTTTATCCGAGAAGATCCACCATCTTTTCTACAAAGGTTACCGCGGATTAACACTCCCGCACAAGTTCAAGATTGCTGTGGGCGGATGTCCGAACAACTGTGTTAAACCATCCCTGAACGACTTTGGTATCTACGGCCAGCGTGTCCCTCAGCCAAACACAGAGCTCTGCAAGGGCTGCAAGAAATGTCAGATTGAAGCTGCCTGTCCGATCAGTCTGCCGAAGGTTGTGGAGGGCAAGGTATTTATTGACCCTGATAAGTGCAATCGCTGCGGACGCTGCCTCCACAAATGTCCATTCCATGTAAACGAAGATTATATCGCCGGTTACTCCATCGTCATCGGCGGCCGTTGGGGCAAGAAAGTAGCTATGGGCAAACGAATCCCTAAGATTTTTACCACAGAGGAAGAAGTTCTTGCTACTCTTGAGAAGACAATCCTCTTCTTCGCGGAACAGGGACAGAAGGGAGAACGTCTCTCTGATACCATTAACCGTATCGGTTTTGAGAACGTGACCAAAGAGCTGCTCAGTGATGATATCCTCAGCAGAAAAGATGCCATTGTGGGCGATGCATTAAAAAAATAGACTCTGAACTTATTCAGCCAGGCCGGGAATTTCCCGGCCTTTTTATGATTTATTCATTTTCCCCTTGACAAGAACATTTTGAAAATGATATAGTGTATATACACTATATCAAAGTGATGTTACCTTCAGTTATTTATCATTTTGTTTTTTATTTTCCTTTATAGTGTATATACACTATTTATTTAATGCTCAATATTTATGAAAATGGAGGGATATGAATGAAAACAACTATTTCTATTGCCAAAACTGTCTCCTGTAAATGCGAAAGCTGCACCTATTATCAGTGCAGCAGTGGTATCTGTCAGATGCATCATTCGCTTAAGAATCCAACGGATGATCCATGTATCGCTTATTCTTTAGTTTCATTTAAACGCACGCCGGATGATCACCAACCAACATTTCATGCACATCCGGACGCTGCTATGGGACATTGTTAATCGCTCTACAGAACATTGTTAACTGTTAATCTGCTGCTGAAGCTTTGCCAGCACCTTTGTTTTCTTCATGGTCATCGTGATTACGATGGCCATGATTGTTCCGCCCACAGTACTGATCAAAAATGGCACAACAAATGTAAAAAGTGCCGCTGTCTGATTGCCCATCAGCACTGCTGCAATCGGGTAAGCCAGCATACCGCCGATGATGCCGGTACCTGCGACTTCACCCACATAAGCTGCCGGTAATTTTTTAATCCATTGATACAGCAGACCTGATAATAAAGCCCCGCACATGCTGCCCGGAAATGCCAGCAATGTCCCCAGCCCCAGAATATTTCGGATCAGTGCCGCCAGAAAGGCCGCCACAAGGCCATACCACGGTCCCAGCAAGATGGCACACATCACATTCACCAGATGCTGAACAGGTGAGCACCGGGATCCCAGTACTGGGAATGAAAATAGACTGCCGGCCACAGCGATCGCTGCAAAAAATGCAGTTAATGTCAGTTTTTTAATATTCATCTTCATGTTATCTCTTCCTTACTCGTCGTATTTTTAATTGCTGCAAAACTGCTGCTTATAATATAATATTTTGTTGACGCTGTTATCCAGCCGTTCTTCACTGATCGTTCCATCCAGAACTGCCTTCAGGATTGCATCATAAGCCGCTTCCAGATCTGAAGGCATCAATAAAATATCGCACCCAGCTTCAAAAGCCATGACCGCTGCTTCCCCCGATGGATGTGCATCTGTAATCGCCTGCATGGACAAAGAATCTGTAATGATCAATGTATTCTCCTTATCCGGGACCATGTTCACCATCTCCTCGCTCAATGAAGACGGCGTATCATTGCCTGTCACATTCGGCACGGCAATATGCCCCATCATCACTGCATGCATCCCGGAATCTGCCTGAAACGGCAAAAACTCACATGCCTGCAGCTCTTCCAAAGATTTATAAGATACCGCCAGAGATGTATGGCTGTCTTCGGCTGTGTCTCCATGCCCCGGAAAATGTTTGAGTGTCGGCAAAATACCTTCTTCACGAAGTCCCCCGGCCGCTGCCCCGACCATGTCTGCCGCTGTCTGGGCATCTGATGAGAACGCACGCGTTCCAATCACCGGATTATCCGGATTGGTGTTCACATCCGCATCAGGCGCAAAATCCAGATTAAATCCGTATTTTTTCAGATAACTGCCTATGGTCTGCCCCATTTCCAGCGCATCTGCCGCATCATCGGAAGCCCCGACTGCTGCTGCACTCTCATACTTCGGAAGATCAAATGCATCATTGTTGGCCAGACGCGCCACAAGGCCGCCCTCTTCATCTACTGCAATAAACATCGGGATCTCACTAACAGACTGAAGATCCTGATTAAACCGGATAATCTGATCCGGATCAATGATATTCTTGCCAAACTGACATACGCCGCCCACAGGATACTTTGCAAGCATCTCTTTCATGGTGTCTGTCACCTCAGTCACCCCATCTTCATCCGCATCATTGGCCTGATCTGACTCCTGAGATGGATCCAATGCATCCGGACGCACAATAAACAGCTGCCCCACCTTCTGTTCCAGAGTCAGGGCATCTGCCGGTTCTGTTTCTGTCTCCGTTTCGGATTCTGTCATCTCTGTCATCTGTGATTCTGCCGCTGTCGCCTGTGGTTCTGTCGCCTGTGATTCCTGATTATCCGCCGCTCCGCCGCAGGCAGCAAGCATTGCTGCCATCATACCCGTCAACAAAATACAAAATACTCTTTTCTTCATACGCTCTGCCTTTCATTTATGCATGATATTTAATAGCTTTCGCTTTCTGCTCTAAAGCAAGTCCAATCAATCGGTCTGCCTGATCTGCCATGAACAACGGAATGTTCAACATATCATCATCCAATTTTAGATTATCCAGAGAAAAACGCACGCGAAGCTTTACCTTATCCGAAAAAAGCTCCTTAAATTTCTTCAGGCTCTTGATGGATATATTAGCCTCAGATTTAACTTCAATAGGAAAAATATCATTTTCTCGCTGAATCAGGAAATCCACCTCATAAGGAGGATTACTCTGTGACCAATAGCGCGGTGTCACTTCAAATTGTGTAATTAGTGTTTGAAGTACAAAATTTTCTGTTAATGCCCCTTTAAATTCCGTAAACAACCGATTTCCTTCCCCAAAAGCCGTCGGTGCTAACTGTGCCAGGCGACGAAGCAGACCAACATCTGCAAGATAAATCTTAAAAGCCGACAAATCATCGTAAGCTGCAACAGGAAGACCCGGAGCAGAACTGCGGTAAATTTTGTGAACAAGTCGAGCGTCAACCAGCCACTGTAAGGCATCTTCATATTCACGTGCTCTCGCCCCTTCTTTAACAACCTTGTAAAGGAACTTCTTATTCTCTCTTGCCAACTGTGAAGGAATGGACTTCCAAATCATAGAGATTTTCGGAAATTCCTTTATATCAGGATGCTTCGCAAAATCACGTTCATAAGCAACAATGATATTTGACAAGGCTTCCTGCATGGCAGATACATCACGTGCTTCCGTCCACATCAAAACAGCTTCCGGCATACCGCCTGTAACATAGTACATCTTCAATTTCTCATACAACGGATTAAAGAACGCATCAGGAATCGGCTCAATGGTATCTACACTTTCCAGATATACAGCAAGGTTTTCGTCACCATTAGCAATTAGAAACTCTGAAAAAGTCATCGGATCAATTTGCATAAAGTTGACTTTTCCAACAGGGAAGGACGAAGGCCTTGCCAAAGCAATGCCAAGAAGGGAACCTGCACAGACAATATGATACTGAGGAGCATTCTCACAAAAATATTTCATAGAATTAATAACCTTCGGACAATCCTGCACCTCATCAAAAATAATAAGCGTCTTTTCCGGCATGATCTTCTGACCACTTGCCAGCATCAAATTCTGTAAAATTCGGCTGACATCCTTCGTAGTTTCAAAGAACTGTTTATATTCTTCATTTTCATCAAAGTTAAAATATGCCGTATTCTCATAATAACGTCTTCCAAACTCCTTCAGAGTCCATGTCTTCCCCACCTGTCTTACACCTTTCAGAATCAACGGTTTTCGATAGGGAGAATTCTTCCAATCCAGTAATTTTTTTAAAATAAATCGTTCCACGCGCTCATCCCTCACATTATTATGATAATTTTAGTGTTTTTTATCACATTATTATTAATATTTATGTGTTCAATAATCATATTATTATTATATTTTGAACTCATAAAAAGTACAACCCTTTTTTACCACCTTTTTCAAAACAAAAAAGCCGGAAACCTGTATATTCACCAAGCTTCCGGCTTTAAGCTAACAGCGGGAATCGAACCCGCGACCTACGCATTACGAGTGCGTCGCTCTACCGACTGAGCCATGTTAGCCTACCTGTTCCATTATATCATTTATTCAGAAAATGGCAACAGTTATTTTTTATTGTTCCCATAATATCCCCGCAATTATTCAGAACCGGAGATAATTTTTGTATCCTGCCCTACATCTGTTCCAGAATATATGCTTTGACATCTTCCAATTTACACTCTTTCCATGCACCTTTTGCCTCTTCCTGGGC
>JBNMJG010000004.1:0-20251 GCA_050873705.1 Coprococcus sp.
GCGTTCATCCTGAGCCAGGATCAAACTCTCATGTTTGATTTTGGTTAAGATTCACAGCTAGCTGTTATCTCTTCCCGTTTTACTTTGGTTTGTGTTCTTAAAAATTCTTTTTAGGAATTTTCGGGATTGTTTTGTTGTTCAATTATCAAAGTTCGTGTGCCGCTCATCAGCGACTCGTTTATTCTATCAAATCTCTAAGAGTTTGTCAACAACTTTTTTAAAATTTCTTATAAGTTATTTTCGAACTGCTTATTAATCTATGCTGTTTCGCGTTGTTCTCGCTGACAGCTTGTATATAATATCATCTCTTCCAACATCTGTCAACACCTTTTTTCAATTTTTTTGATATTTTCTCTACAAAAAATCCTGAGTACATTCTCACATACTCAGGACCTTTATTTTCACTGATGGACTCTATACACCTGTAAAAGCATATTTCAGACCGGCGATCAGCGCCATGATCATATTGTTGTCATAAATGTATTTCAGAAATGGACTCTCATTGATCTGACCATATAGATAGATACCTGCTTCTGTTCCACTCATAATGGTTATCACAATGCAGATCAGCCAAAGTATGATCAGCCCCTTCAGCAAACCAACAAGCATACCGCCCATTTTGTTCATTGTATGAATGACCGGCAGACGGCTGAGCAGATTCAGACACCTGATGATAATCCTCATTATAATAGAAACACCAGCGAAAACCAGCACAAAGGATATTGCATTCAGAATAATCCCCGTGACAGAGTCCGCAATGTATTTACGAAATGCTGAAACACCCAGCATATCATTCTGTGCATCATCATTGCTGGCCAAAACATTCTGTACAACATCCGGCAGAGGAAGACTGTTGATGACTCCCCTGTTATCTTCGCCTTCTTCACCGTCATTCTGGTTATCCTGCCCTTTAAACAGTGTCATCTCTACTCTCTCGCTAACCGTCTCATAAAATGCGGTATTCTGCCATGTCTGGCTTAACTGCGGTGACAGCTGCGCAGATATCGCGATGGCTATGACCGTTGCAAACATAGAAAACACCGTCATGATCAGCCCTCTCCGCCATCCTCTCAACGCACAATATGTAAGAACAGCCAGGGCTGCCCAGGATAATATATTCATTATTTATACAGTTGCCTCCTGCCCTTTATTTTATATGTATTTCCCGCAGTGACTGATCATCCACCAGCCAGTACATTCCGGATTCCCATGATGCCATGACATTGGTCACGGATGTATTCAGTGTGCTGGTAAATTTCAACCTGCCATTCATCTGATAAACTGCCATTTCCTGTGAATTGTAAAGAATGATCTCATCTCCATAAACATTCATCCCTTCATAATCGAAGTCAAAATACGCAGATGCATTCTTCTTACCGGCCTTATTATATATTTCCATATCATACTGGCCATTTTCATCGGAATTCTTAAAAATAAATCCTATTTTCTGGTCACTGCAGAAAACACTGGCAATTTCATTCTCAAATGTCTGCTGAGCGGTTATCTCTTTTGTATCTGTATTATACAGGACAAAACTCTTCTCACCAAACAGCACTGCTTTATTATTCTCAAGGAATTCCACTTTAGGATAAAGCTCCTCCAGCTCCAATGTATCTATCACATGTTCACTCTGTGTATCGCTGAAATCGTACGAAATCACTCTGGATTTCACAGTGCTGCCATCCATGCAGAGATAACTTGCCAACAGTCGTGTCGCATCCGAAGATAACGCGACAGCCAATGGGTATCCTGTGTTCTGAAGAGATGCTTTGATACTTCCGAGAACATTGCCCTGTTTATCGTATAGATTGATATAATTCGCTGCCGAATCTGAAAGTACCGCTGCAATAACCCCCTGCGCAGAGATCTGTATTTCCTGTATAGGCACATCTGTATTAATCCGCCCCAACTGACCGTATTCATTAAAAATATAAATCGTATTGGCACCAATATCCCCCACAGCTACATACGGGTCACTGACTGCAATGGTCGGCGATGTCATCTCATAAGTCTGACTCCAGATCAGGTTGCCGCTCTTATCTGTCATGGCCATACCATCTTTACTGTAGCGGACCATTCCTTTTCTCATAATCTGATAATACACGGATGTATCATCCCCACGGGACAAGGACATCACCACTTCATAGGACCCGGAAACTCTGTTGTTCTTCACCAACGCATACACAAGTACACCGATCATCACCAGAAGACCAATGATAATCGTCCATTGCATCCGGTTTAATTTTATCTTTTGTTTCTTTTTTTCTTCTATTTGCTGTTCCATGTTCTTCCTCCGAATCAAACCTGGCCTCACGCTATAATACATCCAGTATAGTTAAAAAAACTGCCGGCGTCAACCTTTTTACCTGTATGCCCGTTCTCCCGGAGACTCCGTACAAATCTACGGCAAACGCAGTACCATTCCGGGATAAATATAATCCGGATCTTCAATCTGATTCAGCTGACGGATCGCCTCGACATGTGCCGCATCCTGATAATAATTCCGACTGATTTTAAGCAGGGTATCCCCTTCTTTCACTGTATAGCTTTTATAGGCACCTCCCATAACCTCTGTTTCTTCCGCTAAAGTCTCCTGCTGCTCATCTTTCTGCTCCGTATCATTTCCCTGTCCCCTTTCAGCTGTATCTTCTTCCGTATCAGCATTGTCCACCGATTCCTGACTTTCTTTTCCCGATACCGACTGCTCCGCCTGCTGTACAATACTTTCTACCAGATCCAGGTGCTCTGAAGTTTCCGCTGCTCCTGCTGTTGATTCTGTTTCGCCATTTTCGATTATCTGACGCCCCGCCGGAACTACAGCTCCCGGAAGATTCCGTTTAATGCCTACAACTGCCAGAATAAGCAAAAGAACTGCCGCCTGCGGAACCCACTTCATATTTCTTTTCTTTTTTCTAACCAGCGCCTCCCTTTTGATCCGATGATCATTCTTTTTTTCAGACAAACGATTCTGAAACCCCGGTGTTCCCTGTTCTTCTATATGATTTTCCTGTCGTATCTCGATCATATAGTTCTGCATATCCTCGTTCCGGTCATAATAAATATAGTACCCATGCTGCCTGAACAAATGGCCATTCTCATAAAGATAAAAGGCATCTTCCCGATCCAATGGATCTGATGTATAAAAAAGATTGCCTTTATCTCTGAAATTATCTGTATGTATTTTTTCAATTTGTCCGTCTGCCGATGCTGCCTGTCCCGGTCTTGATAAAAACCACCCAAGGATATGCTTGTTTTTGAAATACTGATCTATTCGATCATACAACGCTGCCCACTCATCCGAAGACAACTTAAAATGGTCCTCTTTCCATTCAACCGGCACCACTGCCATCGCCGCACTGATAAAATAGATATCTGTATTCTCTTTCCGCACCTTTTCTCCGAGAAGAAGCGCCATCTTCTGTCCTGCCGGCTTCTCGCCTGTTATCTGATTCAAATAAGTCATCACATAATCTTCTATATATATTTTTATTTTTTCACCGGGTGTACCTACCTGACGAATATTATTCGGCAATTTAACAGTATTATTCTCCTGACTCTTAATCTCAACCATGCTGCGCCTCCTTTTCACTCCACTATGTTAGCATAAGCAGATGTGTTTTTTTATCAAAGACTGTCGCCGCCTGACCCACAAATCATAGACATGAGCAACATTTCTGTGATACGCTCCACACGGGTATAAAATATACAAAAAAGGGAAAACTCCCTTTATTCATTCCATAAATAAGGAGTTTTCCCATGTATCATACAATATGGATCAACAGTGCTCTTCCCGATGCTGTTGGTATTTTTGATCGAAATCTGCGGTATTTACTTTGCCATGTCAATCCAAATCATCAACCCCTGGCCTTTGCCTGTATCGGCTCCGCCAATGTCTACGGAGATAATCTCGGACCATTGATTGGCACAATTCTCACCAAGCAAGGTCTGCCGAATGTTTACGGAACAATGACAGAACCGCTGAACGCTCTTACATTGCCTGATTATATGCCTTTACTAAAATATATAGAAGAAACCTGCTGCCTGATCGCCATTGACGCCGCTATCGGAAATAAAGCGCAATGCGGTTATCTCACGTTATCGAAAGGCACACTATCCCCCGGATCGGCACTGCACAGAAGACTTCCGCCTGTCGGTCATCTGCACATCACCGGAGTCTTTGAATGTCTGGACTGCGACAAAGCTATAGAACTGCTTCCGATTTTTTGCCGGCAGATCACCACTGCCCTGATAAGCAGCAGCTCTTCTTGACTGCCTCTACAAAAGTTTTTACTGCTCTATTTGGATGTTTTAATGGAATATCGCCACGCCCTCATACCAATACGCACGGTCTTCTCCACCGTCAGCTAATGGTGCCGTACCCGCCGGAATTGTTCCGTTCAAAATTCCTTCACAGCAGCCGATGGTTCTGTCAAGATAATCTTTCTCTACTTCCAGCTCTCCGTGGCACGGACAGATTCTGTCATAACTTTCATCCAAAGCCTTGAGTTTGCGCAGAGAAGCCAGATAACTAACCACATCCTGTCCCGGAAATTGCATATAAATCGGAAAGTTCTTCGCTACAGAATCCGCACTAAAAAGCAGGCGATGGTCTCTATCAAGCAAAGCAATACTTCCCTGTGTATGTCCCGGAATACTGATAACTTCCAGTTTTGCCTCACCGGCCTGAATAATGTCGCCGTCCTCCACACACTGAATTTCCGCATCTTCCGGACATGCCGGACGGATATCTGCCATATCCTGTCTGCTCATGACAAAACGATGAAATTGTCCGTTGCCGGAGGTGTGATCACCATGGCAGTGAGTATTGACAACTGTTACCGGCCCTTCTACTAACTGTTCCACAACTGCTTTTAAATCACCGCTGCCGTATCCTGTGTCGATGAGAATGGCGGCAGTTTTGCCGTCCACCAGATACATGCGCACATTACCATCCTGAATAGCCCACACATCTTCTGTAATCGGTATTGTCTGATATTCTTTTTCTTTCATATATTATATTCCTCCTGCTGCCTTGCCCTCTGCATCCCACTGTCCTTCTCTCTCCTTATAGCCCGTTATTACCTGTGGCCTACCAAAGGCACTGTGGTACTGCCTTTCAGACTCACCATCTACTATTCTATAATCATATCTTATTCTGCTTTTCCTTTCCAGCCCAAAGAGCAGGAATTATAAATCTGTGTATATTTATCATCATAATCTTTACAGAACCACACACGATAAACACCCAGCGGCACTTTCTTGTCCTGGGTCGCCAAGCTGACAGCCACCATCAAAATCATTGAGATCAACAATGCCGGAATCAATGGATGAATGGCATGCAGCACTTCATTATAGAACTGCGACTGATATTTTGACAAAAGCTGCAAAACAACATAAATGACAAATCCACTGAAGCAGGCAGCATAACCGCCGGCTGTTGTTGCTTTTTTCCAGAATGTACCGAATAAAGAAATCATAGCAAAGCAGCCGCATACCCCGCCTGTAGCCATCATAACCAGCAGCTGGCCCAGCTGCCCCGGATTCCATGCCACCAGCACCGCCAGCACGCCCACAATCGCCAGAAGCACCAGATTCAGACCATTTAATTTTCTGTCATCAGCTTCAGGATTGATACAGTCTTTGTACAGGTCTCTTGTCAGACTGCCTGCCACAAGAATCATAAAGGAAGCTACTGAGGACTGGATACAGGCAAATACTGCCGCAATCACCACACCTGCCAGCCATCCCGGCAGTAAATGGGTGGCCATAAAAACAGTTGAGTAATCTGCATTGGTAATATTCTGATTCAGTGCATAGGAAAATACACCGGATGTAGACATAATCAGATTGATGCCAAATACAAGGAGGCAGCTCAACGGCAGGCTGCGCATCTGTGTTTTTGTATTATCGTAAGTCATAGCCACCTGCATATTCGCCGGATTAGCTGAATTCGCCCAGGCATTGATAATGCCCATCCCCAAGGCCTGCAGCGGCGTATAAGTTCTGGCATCCACAAGGGCTGACTTGCTTCTTGCCACAAATTCCATGGATGCCTGCATACTGCCGAACTGTGCAGATAATTCCCGATACTCTGCAAATGCCAGGAACAGCACTGCAAAAATCATCAGCATTCCCTGTAGAACGCATACTTTTGCCAAAGATTTGAACCCGCCTGACAGTGAATACACAAGAATAATAACAGCAGAAACAATCAGACCGATAGTATAAGCCTCATGCCCCAAAATTGCACCAAAAACTTTTGCTGCGCTTAAGAATTGACCTCCGGCAAGCATAGTCATGAAAATTGCCATGCAGGCCACAAGCAGAATTGTCAAGCCTTTTGACTGATAGCGATGATGAATGCACTGGACAACGGTCTGGGCATACAGTCTTTTCTGGATAATGGCCAGTTTTTTGCCATATGTACCAAGGGCCACAAAGCTGGCAAGAAACAACGGCAGGCATAATAATGAATAGATAAAACCATCATGATAAACAAGACCCGGTCCGGATACCATCACACCGCCGCCCATAATGGTTGTCGCCGAGATCATCGCCACTTCCAAAGAATTCAGGCCACCTCCGCCGGTAAGAAAATCAGAGAAAGCATTGCCTTTTCTGCTGTTATATTTTACAAAGAAACCCAGCCCTACCACAATCACAGAGTACAGGACAAAAACGATCAGTATCGCCATCTGGGTTGACCCCGAAATATTAAATCCGCCTAATGTGATACCCTTCATCATTCAATTCTCCCCTCCTCATCTTTTGCATCCAACGACATATCTTTGCTGAATTTCAAACAGTAGACAATAACAACCAGCACAACCAGAAAAGACACAATTGCCGACACCGCGAACCACATCGGTAATCCTGCAATATAGGTCAATTCCGAGATATCTTTCGGGCACAAGCTATACGCCAGTAAAAGAATGATCATTAGACCGCCAAAACAAATCCCCTGCACCGTCAGCATTTCTCTCAGTGCATATCGGAATCGATGATCCTCCTCTTCTCGCAGATCACTGACATCATAATTTCTCATGTCCTCCTGATTGCTGCGTTCTTTCGTATCTTTCTCTTTCATGATTTTCCTCCCCTTTATCCTCATGCAGAGATATTTTTATTTACCTTATTTTTCTCATATACTTTCTTATAATGTATAAACTGTTTCCAGCCTCTTAGCTGCTGCCTCTTCGTCCTCCGGATTGCCGCCGAGATATCGGTTCATATCCAGTGCACGAATGGCCTCCATATCTACCTCATCCAGTACAAAATCAAAAGCGGTCATATTTTCTTTCATATGTTCCGGATTCATGCTCTTTGGGATCACAACAAATCCTTCCTGGATATGCCATCTAAGAATAATCTGACTGATGGATTTCTGATATTTTTCTGCCATGGCCATCAATGTCTCATTGAATTTCAGACGTTTGGAACCATGTCCAAGAGGGAACCAGGATTCAAGACGAATATTCTTCGGATTCATCAGTTCACGCAGGGCTTTTTCCTGCTGCAGCGGATGGCATTCTACCTGGTTGACAGCCGGTACCACAGATGTATTTTCAAGGAGCTCCCGCATATATTTTACCGTATAATTGCACACACCGATAGACCTGATTTTGCCCTGTTTCTGCGCTTCTTCCATGGCTTTGTAAGCACCGAGGCTGTCTCCTTCATGTCTGTGCAGAAGCATCAGATCAACATACTCAAGACCCAGTCTTTCAAGAGCACCGTCAATGGCTTTCAAAGCCTTTTCATAGCCGTAATCCTGTACCCACAGCTTCGTTGTCACAAAAAGTTCTTCTCTCGGAATACTGGAGGCCTTGATTCCCTTACCCACACTTCGTTCATTCAGATAGCTGGCTGCGGTATCAATCAGTCGAAATCCCATCTGCAGTGAAGATTTCACATATTCCACACAGCTTTCATCATCCGGCACCTGATATAAGCCAATCCCCATCTGAGGCATTTCATATCCGTCATTTAATCTGATTTTTTCCATTGCTTATTCTCCTTCCTCTGCTGCTGAGTATCTATAATTCAATGTCATTCTTTTCATCCCTCAAAACTCCTTATATTCAAAACGGGACTAATGCCTTGCCGTACATTAATCCCGTATATAATCATTAAAAAGGGAGTTTTTATTACTTTAAAAAGGTTTAATTATGACTGCCGACTTTCGTCAACTGTCTGCAAATTTCTTAACTATTGATCTTCTTTGATGCCTGTCAGTTTGACTCCGCACCATTTTTCGTACTGTTTAACTGTTTCGCCCCAGTCCACATTGCCTTTGCCTTCGAAGCCCGGCATACCAAGAATCTGATAGCTGAGGCTTCCGTAATAAGCCGGTACATTGTGCTGTTTGGCTGCCTCATTGAACAATGCCACGTCTTTTGTGATCATGTTGACGGACATGCCCATCGGACGATCCGGAAAAAGAATTTCCGGGAATTTGAAACTGGAAGCTGTGGAGCAGCCGCCGCTTGCAGAAATCACGCTAGCTGCCAGTTCCGGTTCAATACCTGCTTTTTCAAGGACGCAAAGTGCTTCTGTTGTGGCCATCAGACAACAACCGGACAGGAAGTTGTTGGCACACTTCATGGTATCACCTGCACCGCTTGGTCCAAGATAAACGACTTTTTCTTTCTTACCGATGGTTTCAAGAATCGGACGTACCTTTTCAAATACTTCTTTCTTGCCGCCAACCATAACGGAAAGTGTCTGGGCAATGGCCCCCTGATAACCGCCGCTGATTGGGCAGTCTAAATAGTCAATGTCATGTTTTTCGCACTCTGCTGCAATCTTGCGGGTGCTGGCCGGGTCAGCACTTGTCAGGTCAATGACAACTGTGCCCGGACGGGCATTGGCGATAACACCGCCCTCCCCGTATACATTCATTTCAACCTGTTTGGAGGTTGGCATACTGATCATGATGACATCACTTTTTGCAAACTGATCTGCCGGTGATTCTGATGGTTCGCAGCCATTGGCCAGCATTTCATCATAAACAGCGGTTTTTGCTGCCGTATCCGGCACCAGTGGTGTAAAACTGCCGCTCTGGTCAATTTCACGGCGATACGATGGCATCACGATATGATATCCGCTTTTGTACAGACCATGACACATTGAGAATCCCATGACACCAAGGCCAATAAAACCAATCTTCATATTTTCCTTATCCATTCTTCATCTCTCCTATGCTTACATCCTGTATTTCAATCCTACATTTAATTGATTAAGCCAGATGTTTCTTAATCTGCTCACCAAGGAATTTCCAGCATTCTCTTGCAGATGCTTCATGTGTACCATTGTAGAAGCCATGAGGCATACCTGCAAATAAACCAATTTCAACCGGAACCCCTGCATCCAGCAGTTTCTTGGAGTAAATAGCCACATCATGCCACATGTAATCACCTGTACCAACCACAAATGTTGTCGGAGGGCAAAGTTCCGGATGTTTATCATTCCAAGGTGTGTACCATGGGTGCTGACTCTGTTCAATACTCTCGAAACCACGGATAACAACATTCTGAGCACCCATGAGGGATGTTTCTTTGGCGAATGTATTACCGTTATCAAGGTCTTCAGGGTCGAAGCCAACGCCGCCTGCAATGAGGATACGATATGGCACATTGATTTCGCCGCGGTCTCTGCACATGATTGTCAGACCCATTGCCTGGGAAGCACCTGATGAGTCACCCATGAGACCGAGTTTTTCAGGGTCAATGCCGTAATTGTCTGCCTGTTCAATCACTGCTTTAATACCTGCATAGCAGTCTTCCAACATATCCGGAATCAGGATATCACCGATATTCATACGGAAGTCAAGGTTGACAACCACACAGTGGCCTTCGTGTGCAATCCAGGAACACATTAAATCATAGTATTCGATGGACCAGAACAGATAGGAACCGCCATGAGTATGGATAATAACAGGAAGTTTTTCATCTGTATCCGGACGATAAACGAATGCACGGCCTGTGTAATCACCTCTCTGATATGTCATATCCATACGTTTGATATCAGATGGGTATTCGATATCCTTTGTGACATCTTTCAGCCATTCAACGCATTTTTCATTGAAAGCATCCATATTTTCCTTTGTTCTCTCACCGGTTGGTGTCGGGAAAATCTTTGCATCAGGATTAACTTCAAGTGTTCTCAGTTCAAATAACATCGGTTCATTTTTGTATGCCATAATTCATTCTCTCCTTATAAAATAATATCGTTTTCTATTTGATCATTTTACTTGTATTCAAAAATACCGTTATTCAGCAGCAGTCTGCCTTCTTCATCAATCATCTTGAAGAACAGTTTGTTTTCGCCGGCTTTCCATGTCTGAACAGTGACGTTGCAGCCAGGATAGCAAACGTTTCGGATCTGTGCATAGATATGGGTCACTCTTTCAGGCTGATAAGGAATTACCTGCTGAATGATCATTCTTGTTGCAAAACCGTAAGTACATAAGCCCATCATAAATGGTTTCTTAAAGCCTTTGCTCTTTGCTGCTTCAGGATCTACATGGTTTTTGTATGTATCACCGGCCAGACGGTAAATCGCTGCCAGGTTTTCTACCATGTATTCTGTTGTTTCGTAATCCGGTGCACGGTCCGGATATTCATTCTTCGGAGGAGCAAATTTCTCGCCGCCGAATCCGCCGAATGCGCCGTTATAATGATAGCTGTGAAGTTCTGCCACATGACGTCCTGCGATATCATATACATCCATGGCACAGTCAGATACGATGCCCTTGCCTTCGCCTCTGTCTAAGACGTTGTTCAGCTTATCTTCTGTAATAAATGTGCCCTTGTAAGCATCGATTTCACCGTCAATCTTGATATCCATGGCCATATGCAGACCAACCGGTGTATAACCAAGTTTTTCTGTGACATAGTCAATAACCAGCTCATTTGTTCCGAGAGGAACCTTTGTCACTTTGTCCATCGTGATGGAATTAATATATGGAAGTAATGCGAATGTAGGAAGCGCTTTTAAACCACCCTCACATCTTTCATAAAAGTATGGAAGATCTTCCATTTTTGCACCAACGCCTACACCATAAAGAGAAACATCTCTCCATGTATATTCCATATTTCTTGTTCCAAGACCCTGTCCTAATAAATGGTCGAACATGTGGGGATTCATTTCAATACCTTCATAAGTTGCCATAATTGATCTCTCCTTATATTTTAATAGCATTATTATGATTTTGCAAAAAGTTCCTTTTCCGCTTCTCTGGCTTTTGCCATCACCGGATCAAAGATCTCATGCAGTTCTGCCTCATCAGCCACTTCACTGAGCACTTCAAATGTATGCTCACCGAGAGTTGCTGTCTCATACGTTGTCTGGCGTTCCATACCACTCATACTGATCGGATTGCCAGGTACTGTAAATTTCACACCGTTTGGATAAACCGCATCTACAAATGTCTTTCTGTGTGCAATCTGCGGATGATTCTTAACATCTTCAAAGTTGTTGATCATACCGTAAACGCACTGTTTGGACTGGAGTAAATCCATTAATTCCTGGCTGTCATACTGTGCAACCACTTTTCTGACTTCTGCTTCAACTTCCAGATAATGCTGACCGCGCATGGACATGGATACAAAATGAGGATTTTCCAGCCATTCCGGATGATTCAAAGCTTCTGAAAACTTCTTCCACTGAATATCTGTGGAAATATGCAGCATGATCGGCTTGCCATCCTTGCACATGAAATCGCCGATTGGACTTGCCCCGGGATAACGGTTACCGTTTGGTGTCGGCACATTGCCATGTCTTAAGAAAGCACTCATCTGGTTTTCAAGCATGAATACCAGAGCATCCATCATGGATACATCAATTCTGCGGCCATGACCATTTCTCTGTGCATCAATAATACCCATCAGAGTACCGATACAGCCAACCAGGGCACCACTGTAATCTGCAACGGAACCGCCGCATTTGATTGGGTTGCCGCCCTTTTCACCTGTGATGCTCATGATGCCTGCTTCTGCCTGAATCGTTGAATCGAAAGCTGCATGTTTGGCATAAGGACCCGTCTGGCCAAAACCGGATACAGATGTATACACAATCTTCGGATTGATGGATTCCAGTAATTCATATGTAATACCGAACTTCTCCATTGTGCCCGGTTTAAAGTTTTCGATAACAGCATCTGCTGTCTTTACCAGCTTCAGGAAAAGTTCTTTATGTTTTTCATCCTTCATATTTAAAAGGATACTTTTCTTACCTCTGTTGCGGGATGCATAATGGCTGCTGGCATCATTTTCAATAATTTTGCCGTAACGTGTATTATCGCCCAATGGCGGATTTTCGATTTTGATGACTTCAGCACCATAATCTGCCAACATCAGAGTTGCCATAGGGCCCGCCATAAACTGTGTAAAATCAAGGATTCTGATTCCTTCAAGTGGTTTCATGAAATGATACTTCCTTTCTGTCTCTATCCTTCGGAACTCACTGAGGAGTTCCGGTATATGATCTCTATCTGTTATGCTTCTGCCGGGCTGTTAAATTTCTTTTTGCCGAAAGTCACTGCACAGAACCAGAGGATACACACAACGGCTACCATGACTGGCTGCATACGAAGACCTGCATTGTATGTACCGAACTTATCGTAAATAGCGCCCCACATAATGGAACCGATGGCATTGCCTGCGTATAATGCGCCCCAGCAGATGCCCCATGCTGCAGATGCGAACTTCTTGCCGAAGGCTTCACCCAGCATCAGCGGTGCTGCAACTGTATCTGCTGAACAGCAGAACATTGTAAAGACTGTACCAAGCAATACCACACTCAGACTCTTGGACATCCATGCCCAGTAACCAACGGAGGATACAAAGATGGCGATCAGCATGCCTTTATATTTCAGTTTGTCATAAATCGCACCCATGGATGTTTTCATGACAATCAGAATAATATTGAAGAATGTCATAACTGTTGCAATCTGCTCTGTTGTAAAGCTATCCTGCAGATGGGCTGAGAAATGCTGGTTGAATACCGCGCTCAGACACGTGCACATACAGCCAAGTACCATGAAGATAAAAGCACCGGAAAGAACTTTGGACATATCCATGCCTTCTTTTTTGTTGGCTGCTTTTGTTTCTTCTGTCTTTTCCACCGCTGCATCATCCTCAGGTGCTGCCTTGCCGCCGCAAAGAAGATTGGCAACCAGTGTCAGTACAAGATACATCACTGCACAAACAATGTAACCTGTTCTCCAGCTGACATTTCCAACGATTCTCGGCATCACCTGTGCCATAACGATACCGCCCATACCGGTTCCGGCCATTGTCAGACCCATAACCAGACCGTTATGTTTCTTAGGAAACCAGGTATTAACAACAGATACCGGCGGTACAAGGATAAATGCCTGGAAGAAACCGATAAATGCCGCTCCAAGATAAACCATTGTCAGTGTTGTCAGTCTCGACATGATGATAAATCCAACGGTTACACCGACTGTACCTGTCAGGAATGCCTTTCTGTTGCCGATTTTCGGTATCAATGTACCGCAAAGAACGGAACCGATGGCTGTTGTAATGGAAACGATGGTATAGTAACCAGAGAACTGTGCTCTTGTTACATTCAGCGCCTCCGTAACCGCTGTAATAAAGTAGGATGTTGAATTAGATACAACCGCTGATGATACCATCAGCATAATCGCTCCGATTGCGGCCAGTACCAATTGGGCACTTGACACCTGTTTCTTTTCACTCATTGTGTTTTTCCTCCCCTTATGTGTGTCTTATAAAATTTATTTAGATGCCTGTGGGTCACGACCGAACATGGCTTTTGCAAGATTCTTACGTTTAATCTGGTTTGTACCGCCAAAAATCTGGAAAATCTTTGCATTTCTCATGTAGCGTTCCACAGGATACTCTTTCATGTAACCGTATCCGCCCAGTACCTGAACAGCGTCTGTACATGTCTGCATTGTGTTATCTGCGATAAATGTCTTCAGCATCAGGTCAAGGTCACAGTCAACACCGTCTCTTGCTGCTGTTAATGCTTCATACATTAATGCACGGCTGGCTTCTGTACGGATTCTCATATCAGCGATCATAAAGCTGATACCCTGGAAATCTGCAATACGTTTGCCGAACTGGCGGCGGTCTTTGGCATATTCAATGGCTGTATCCAGTGCTGCCTGAGCCATACCAAGGTTTGGTGCACAGTTGACGATGGCTGTTGCACCTTTGATGCCCCCTAATGCAACACCAAAATCTTTGCCGACTTCACCAATGACATATTTTTCAGGAATACGGACATCATCAAGAATGATTTCTGCTGTCTCTGATAAATGAAGACCCATCTTGTTTTCTTTCTTGCCAACCTGTACGCCGCGGGATTTCTCTACCCAGAAAGCTGTTACACCCTGGCTGGCACGTTTTGTCTTATCTGTCCATGCAGGAACGATGAAGTACTCTGCTGTTGGTGCGCTGGAAATGAAACATTTTGTACCATTTAAAATCCATTCTTTTGTTGCAGGGTCATATTTGGCTGTTGTTCTCATTGCAGCTGCATCAGAACCTGCACCAGGTTCTGTCAATGCCAATGTACCCATTGTACCTGCAAGAATACGGTCTACCCATTCCTGTTTTTCTTCTTTTGTCAGATGTGTGTGCATCAACTGATTGAAATAGCATCCGCCGCCTGCGAAAGCAAAAGCAAAACCGGCATCAACCTTACCCATTTCTTCCATGATGACACCCTGTGTTACCGGGTCAAGTCCAAGGCCGCCCCATTCCTCAGGAATGTACATTGCGAAGAATCCGGCATCTACTAACATCTGATGCACATCCATCGGATAAACACCAAGACCGCCGTCTGCAGCTTCCAGTTCTTCAATCCTTGGTTTTAAATTATCTTCAAGAATCTGTCGAGCAATCGCTGCTAACTCTTTTGCTTCCTCAGAAGCTAATACATAATTAACCATACTCATTTACCCTTTCTTTTTTAAATAAATTTTTATTATTTTCTTTCTTACACCCCTATATAAAGCAACCACTGTGCCAACTTTTTAACATCATAACAAAAAAATCCCAAAGTCCTTGATTTTAGCTAATTTCAGACATTTCAAAAAAATTCGCACACATTTTTGCACACAACTGTGCCACTCCAAAACCGCGCGCTAACCTGTGCGCACAACTGTGCACACGCACATTTTGCACACTTTTAAACTTGTGCACGCACACATGCACAACTTAATAATTTGCATGCTTGATATTTTTCTAACACTTTGATATCCTATAAATATAGTGTATAGACGTCGATTTCATTTCAATCGGACGCATTAATGAATATCCATATCATCTGGCATAAAATTTGCTTATTTATAAAGTATGAACAATAGTAATGAAGTTATTAAAAAGAAGCTATTAATTAAAAGGACAATGACAAAATCAAAAAACTTCTTTCTGTCAGCTGCACGAATTTGACAGTCACAAACCTTATCTTTTGTCATTGTCGTTTCCACTGCTTTAATAAGGAGGAAATCTCATGACAGACATGTATCAGCCATTAAAAGGTATTAAAGTTGTTGATCTAACCCTTGCAGGTTCAGGTCCGTCCTGTACCAAATTGCTCTGCGAGTTCGGTGCAGAGGTCATCTGGATTGAAAATCTTTCCGGCACCTCCACCCGCACCGTCCACAAATATGATTTCTACTGCACAGGTAAACGTGCATTATCTATTAATCTCAAAACACCGGAAGGTCAGGAGGCCATCCACCGCATTCTCAAAACAGCGGATGTGTTTGTTTCCAATTATCGTCCAAAGGCTCTGGTTCATCTCGGTCTGACTTATGATGAAGTCAAAGCCATCAAACCGGATATCATTTATGCCACCCTCACAGGTTTTGGCGAAGAAGGTGAGCAGGCCAATGACGCCGGATATGATACCGTTGCTTTCTGGGGCAAAGGCGGTTTACTCCGGGATATTGCAGAAAAGGGTTCCCTGGTTGTTCCTCCTATTGCAGTAGGCGATATTTCCACAGGCATTACTCTTTTCGGCGGTATCTGCTCAGCTCTTTACGGTCGGACACAGACCGGCAAAGGATGTCATGTTTTCACCAGTCTCTTATCCCAGGCTGTTTATATGAATCATGATGCCATTATCGAAACCCAGTATGGAGAACCTTACCCCAAAACACGACGCGAACCGCGACGTTCCATGCTCAATACTTACTGCTGCAGTGACGGCAAATGGATTACCATGGCTATCGCTGACAATTTTGAAAAATATTTTTGTCCCCTGCTGCGTGTTCTCGGCCGTGAAGATCTCGTGGGTGATCCCCGCTGGACATGCATCGAAGACACCATGTATGACAAAGCCCCTGAACTGGTGGCCATTTTCGACAATGCTTTTGCAAAAATGACCCAGGACGAAGCCATCGAAGCCTTAAATTCCATTGATGTCCCTGTTTCCCGCGTACAGTCCAGTGCCGATGTCCTTCATGATAAACAGGTATTGGCCAACAACTACATTTACCAGCTGGATGCCACCAATCCACCTGAAGGTACACAAGACAGCAAGATATGGGTACCTGCCAGTCCGATTAAATTCAACACCACTGACAGCGGCATCCACGGACACGAAAAAGCGCCTGCAATTGGCGAAGACACAACTTCTGTTTTATTGGAATACGGTTTTTCTGAAGAAGAAATTCAGGAAATGCTGAAAGAGCATATTGCAGTTCAAAATTAAGAATTATCTTATAGAAGAGAGATTTTAAATTATATTTTAGATATAAAATTTTTTTCAAACGGCTTTACAGCCTAAGATGGAGCACGAACTATGATGATGGAAAAGAAAGAAACTTTTTATGATCTGGGAGATTCCAGATGGCAGTCTCTCTATACAGACGCTGAAAAAAGCGGCATATGCCCGGATTTGCCTCTGCCTGCTGCCGAATCTGATGATTATCAGAAACATCGCCGACTCAGCACCCGAATGAGAGCCTATTTTAACTACGCCACACTTCGCACGGCCCCCTATGTCCCGGATATTCCCCACGCCTTTGTCCTATTTGACAATGATGGCTACCTGATCAAACTGACAGGCAATGCTGATTTTATTGAATCCTTGAAAAACCTTGGTATCTGCAAGGGCAGTCTCTGGCATTTGGAGGAAATCGGACCTAATGCTATTACCGCAGGACTGAATATGCAGCAAAAATTTTTCAGCACCGGATCCGGCAACTACAGTCAATCCCTGCAGGATTTTGCTATTTATTACTCACCCTTCCACGCCGCAACAAATGCTGCATTGGCCCAACCCGCTGTTTTCGGCGGTGCAGCTCTGATTGTTCCTGCATCCTGCGACAATCCTTCCAGTCATATTCTACTGTTTCATGTGGCAGAAAGTATTGAGTATTCCCTTGTCAAAGGCATCCAGTTTTACTCTTTCCATGAATCCATGGGCTACGGCATGCTGATTCTGGATGTCAACCCTTACAACGGCAATGTTTTTACATTTTATCATTCAGAAAACTTATTTGATATCCTGGGCATACCGCCGATGGATATCGCTTTCCGGCCACCGGAATATTTCATTGACCCGCTGCCAAAAAACAAAAAACTCTGGGCCATTATCACCGGGCGTCAATGCGTCAGCGAACAACCTCTGGTTTTGAGCATCCGGGGCCGCTCTGTTCCGTGTATTCTCTCAACAGAGCTGAATTACCAGCCCCAGCTTCAGATCAACGCCGTTTTACTGCACTTTACAACACAGAAAAAGACCAACGCCTATATTTCCAAGAAAATCGGTAATTCCGCACTGTTCTCATTCGACAATATCATCGGCGATTCTGTCAAAATGCGGGCTGTTAAACGAAAAGCCCAGATGCTGGCCAATTCAGATGCCAATGTTATGCTGTTGGGCGAAAGCGGTGTAGGCAAAGATTTGTTTGCGCAGGCCATTCACAACGCCAGCAAACGCCACGATAAGCCATTTATTGCCATCAACTGCGGCGCACTGCCCCGGGATTTGATTGCCAGTGAACTTTTTGGTTATGAAAACGGTGCCTTCACCGGTGCCAAGAGCAACGGCAATATCGGTAAATTCGAGCTAGCTGACGGTGGTACGATTTTTCTGGATGAAATCGGCGAGATGCCGCTGGATTTGCAGGCGACACTGCTGCGTGTGGTTGAACAGAAACAATTTATGCGCCTCGGCGGCACCACACCTGTCAATGTGGACGTGCGTATTATTTCCGCCACCAATGTCAATTTCCAGGCCATGCTGGAAGAAAAACGTTTCCGAATTGATTTGTTCTACAGGTTGAATACGCTGCCTCTGAACATTCCTCCGCTGCGTGACCGTGATGATGACGTAATTTTACTTGCTGAACACTTTATCCGTTCCGTCAATCAGAAAATCGGCCGTACCGATGAAATGCTGCTCTCCGATGACGCCAAATCGCTGCTCCGTCAGATGCCATGGCACGGCAATGTCCGGGACCTGCAGAACCTAATCGAGTGTATCGTACAGCTCTATCCGGATCCTGTCATTACAAGACAACACCTGGAAGACAATATCCTGCTGCCGGAAAGTCTCCACAATCAGGCTGCCTACCCGGTGAGCACACCATCCATTCCCCCGGTCTGGCCGTCTGTTCAAAACACTGACTCCGCTTACGGTTTCTCATCGACTGCTTACGGTCCGGCTTCCCACACCGCCGACAACCACTCCAGTCACTTCTATCATCCGGAGACGCCGAAAGTCCGCAAAAATCGACCGGATTTGACACGGGAAGAAATCGAAGAGGTGCTGACTGCCTGCAATGGCAACAAGAGCCAGGCCGCCCGTATGCTTGGCATCGATCGCCGCGCTTTCTACCGACACCTTGAACGGCTGAGAATTGAGCTTTAAGTTTTTATAAGAAAGCCTGTATAGTTTATGTGACTGTACAGGCTTTCAATGATATTCCCAATACCCTCTTGTCATATATTCTCTGACACGTTTTCTGCTTTTATTTATTTTTCATTAAAAAATTTGTCCAGTGCAGCAATAATCAGCGCATGATCATCGGTATGTGCCATTCCGGACACTGCAATAGAACCAACCACGCAGCCGCCTTTCAGTCGAATTGGAAAAGCGCCGCCTCTGAACTGCATCTTTGTGCCGTCCAAGAACATATCCTTTTCCGGATCCAGACCCGAAATCTGATTCTCCGCCCAGAATCTCAGTGAACTCTTATTCATCAGATTCACCGTTGTGTGTTTCTTCTGCAGCACATACTGATAATATGGTGAAGTGCCATCCGGATAAAAAGAGAACATGGTCAGACCATTCACCTGCACCTCAACAGCCACCGGCTTCTCCTGTGCATTGCCAAACTCTACCAGAATATGTCCGAGACGCCATACATCTTCATGACTGATTGAATCAAACTGATACTTTTCTTCCTGCTCCAGACACTGCTTCAAAATTTCTTCATTACTCATAGCCTTATATCCCCCTGTAAAAAATAAATTCAAATAGTATGCATCTATGTACCATACATATTTGGATACTATATAATACAAGCAAGAAATGTACCAGATTCTGAGATTCGCATGGTCTTTACAAAATGCCGGTGCCGAAAGGCAGTATTTATGAGAATATTAGCATTTTCCTATCCGTTTCATGTATTTTGCCTTACGGAAAGTTCTTCAATTTATCCATTCAATATCTGTGCAGCTTTGTGCGACTTACATGTGCTCGCCCACACTTCGCACAGTCTCAAACGCACATCTTGACAATTTATTTTTCCTCCTTTATGCTGTTTAACATAGGAGGTGCCCCATGACACAGAACGAAATTGATGCCTTTCTGGCGGTTATTGAATACGGTTCCATCTCTGCCGCTGCCAGAGAACTTTTTGTCGGACAGCCGACAATCTCCGCCCGCATTCGTGCTTTGGAAGCAGAACTTGATACAACTTTGATCAACCGTGAACGCGGCCAGCGCAGCATTGAACTGACCCAGGCCGGCCACAACTTTGAACCTTACGCAAGGAAATGGCGGCAGCTCTGGAATGAAACAAAGACGGCTATACAGAATACGCAGCCAAAGCAATTGACGATTACAGCCAGTCATAGTCTGAACGCCTATATTATGCCCCACGTTTATCAGATATTAACCGAATTTTCTGGCAAAACCAATTTTCGCTTTACTCAGAATCCTTATTATCGCTGTTTCCATCTTGTAGAATCCGGCGAGGCTGATGTAGGTTTTGTTCCTACACTGCAGTTTTCCAGAA
>JBNMJG010000005.1:0-16840 GCA_050873705.1 Coprococcus sp.
CACATATAGTCTACGTGGATGACCTGTGCTTTGGCCATACCAGGTACTTTGATGGAGATGTTGGCTCTGTTCGGGCATACATCTACACAGTTTTCGCATACGGTTGAACAGCTAAGGCAGCGTCCGGATTCCGGTTTGTCACCCGGTTCAGCCAGGATACCCTTCTTCGCATAGATGGAAGCAGGATCGGCTGCGATGTCGCAGCTGCCTGAGATTTCACGGCCGCAGATAGCTTCTGCTGCTGTGATTGCCTGAGCCATGGCTTTGACAACGATGGATGGGCCATAAAGACCATCACCTACAACGTATACGTTTTCTACACTGGATTCCAGAGTCGGGCTGACTTTCACACGGCCTCTGTCATCTACCTGAAGACCATTTGCTTCATAGAAGTCCGTCGGAACTTTTTCACCAACAGCAGCAATAACACGGTCTGCAGGTACAGCCACTGTTTCATCTGTTTCAATGATGCCTGCACGACCGGATGCATCCAATTCACCAAGCTTCATGACACGGCAGATCAACTGACCATTTTCCAGTTTCTCAGGTGCCAGCAGTTCTCTGAACTCTACACCATCTTCTACAGCCAGTACTAATTCATGTTCATCAGCAGGCATGTAGCGTTTTGTTCTTCTATATACAAGGTAAACGTGTTCTACACCATCACAGCGTTTTGCTGCACGGGCTGTATCCATGGCTGTATTGCCGCCGCCGATAACAACAACATTCTTGCCGATGGACATCTTGCCGTTTGTACGGTTGTAATCTTCAAGGAATGCCAGTGCATTCTGAGCTTCGCCGCCCTCAAGCTTGAGTTCGCCGCGTTTGTAAGCACCAACAGCAAGGATCACGCTGTCATATTCTTTCTTCAGAGCACCTACAGCAGGTGCTTCTGTGTTATATAAAACTTTGACGCCTAATTTTTCAAGTAAAGCAGCATCCTTTGCGATGACGCTGTCATCAATTCTGAAGTTAGGAATGATAGCGCTGACAACCCCACCAAGGCGTTCGCGTTTTTCGTAAATTGTTACATTTGCACCAAGTCTTGCCAGATAGTAAGCAGCTGCCATACCAGCAGGACCGCCGCCCACGATGGCAACACTGCCGCTGTAATCACCTGTTACAGCTACGCTGTCGATAATCGCATCCATCGCCTGCTCAGCACATTCCAGTTTTGTATTTCTGATCTGTACGGATGTCTCATAGAAATTACGTGTACAGTAGCCCTGGCAAGGATGAGAACAGATGGTACCTGTCATAAATGGCAGCGCATTTCTATTCAGGATCACTTTCAGTGCTTCTTCGTATTTGCCTTCGCCGGCTAATGCAACATAAGTCGGGATTTCCTGATGGATCGGGCATCCATCCTGACAAGGTGCTGTATAGCAGTCAAGCAGAGGAACCGCCTCATTGGACTTTCTTGACGCAGGCAGTTTGGCCGGTTTTACATGATGCGCATCTGTAATAGCATCTTCTGCCAGTTTATTCAATGCAGCCACATCAATACCCTTGAATTCGCCGACGCCCATTGCTTCAAGAGAATCTGCCATCTGCTGTAATCTCTGGTAGCCGCCCGGCTTCAAAATCGTTGTGGCAACTGTTACAGGCCAGATACCGCATCCGACGATTCTGTCGATATTGAAAGCATCTGCACCGCCTGAATAGGAGATACGCAGTTTGCCGTCAAATTCACGTGACAGTTTTGCTGCCAGTGAAATGGACAGAGGATACAGGGATTTACCTGACATATACATTTCTTCACTTGGAAGTTCGCCTGCCTTAACATCTACAGGGAATGTATTCGTAATCTTCACACCGAATTCCAGACCCATTTCGCCGGATAATTTGATCAGGCGCTGCAGCATCGGAATGGCATCCACATACTGAAGATCATCTTCAAAATGGAAACGGCCGAATGCGATATAATCATAGCCCATCTTATCCAGTGTTTCTCTGGCAAAATCATAGCCAAGAAGTGTCGGGTTGCATTTGATAAATGTATTGAGTTTCTTTTCTGTTAAAAGATAAGTTGCAATACGTTCGATTTCCTGCGGAGGACATCCATGCAGTGTGGAAAGTGTAACGGAATTGCAGATATCCGGTCTGATAGCTTCAATATCTTCTGCTGTCACATGTTTGAACTCGCTTACATGATCCAGCAGATACTGTTTACAGACTTTGAAGCTCTCTGTATCTGCTGCATTCTTCATACTTTCAATGAATGTATTGACTTTCTCAGACTTGATACCCTCCAGATCATAACCCACACTGATATTGAACTGGAAACCATCCATGCTGCCGAGGCCGTATTCCTTTGCCATAAAGGAAAGCAGGAACCATGCCTTAATGTATTCATCCTGTGCCTGTGGAACATAAAGTTCTGTAGACCACTCACAGTTGTAAGCTTCATCATCCGCTTTGATACATGGCTTGTTGACACACGCTGCCAGTTCATCACCATCTATGATCTGAACAGTCTTCAGCTCGAAGAAACGGCTGCCTGCATAATAAGAAGCAGCAATATTCTGAGCCAGCTGGCTGTTAGGGCCGGCTGCCGGACCGATCGGAGTTTCAAGGTCTCTTCCGAAAATCGTCAGTGCTTCCTTCGGTGCTGTATAGGCACGATGAAGCCCGAAAAGCGTACCATGATTATCTAATTCTTCAGTCACCCAATTCATTAACTGGGCAAAAGACATACCTGTCATTCTATCACTCATGAGAAATCCTCCTGTATTCTCTTTCAATCTATATCTCTTTTAATTCTATCTTCCCTTTAAATCCGCAGCATCTGACGGGACAGATGCTGCGCCTGTCCCCAATTTGTCATTAACCGTTAATGCTGTGCCACAGCTTTGCAGATTCTTCTCTGCATTTTGCCATTGCTTCCTCAACATCAATCACTTTAATCTCACGGTCTTTCATCAATACACGGCCGTTGGCAACAGTCGTCACAACATCTCTGCCTGTCATGCCAAACAGAATATGGCCGTTGATATTGGATGCATCCAGCTGTGTCGGCGGGTTGTAGTCTACAACGATGACATCACCGGCTGCCCCCTCCTTCAGAACACCAAGAGGTGTCTTAAAGTAGCGGTTGGCAATGGCTGCATTGTTCTCAAACAACATCTTCGGAACTTCTCCCCATGCCGCATTGGCATCGCAAAGATGATGTTTGTGCAGTACATTGGCCACCTTATAGGATTCAATCATATCATGTGTATAACCGTCTGTACCGAGACCTGTCAGGATACCTCTGTGAACCAGTTCCATAGTCGGAGGGCATCCGCAGGCATTGCCCATATTGGATTCCGGATTATGTACTACCATTGTGTTGGTATCTTTGATCAGGTCCATTTCATGAGGGTTAATGTAAATGCAATGTCCCAGCAGAGTCTTTTCACCGAGAATGTTGAAATCCATCAGTCTGTCCACAATACGTTTGCCGTATTTCTTCAGGCAGTCATGCAGGTCTTCGATACCTTCTGCCACATGGATATGATAACCTACTTCATCCGGTTTGTTAGCAGCTGCCAACTCCATGGTTGCATCAGAGATTGTAAACTGTGCATGCATGCCCATCATACCGGCGATCATATCTGTATCATCCTTCAGTGCATAACGGATAAATTCCGCATTCTCCATAACAGACTCTCTGGCCTTGTCCATTCCGTCACGATCAGAAATCTCATAACAGAGGCAGGCACGGACACCTAATTCCTTAGCCACATCAGCGATTGTAAATAAGCTGCCGCCGATCTGTCCAAAACTCGCATGGTGGTCAAAAACTGTCGTTACACCATTGCGAATACAGGAAATCAATGTTTCAACCGCACTGTATTTTGTCTGTTCCAGTGTCAGATGGCGGTCGATGGTCCACCACTGACCATCCAGAATGTCCAGAAATCCCTTCGGATTATACCCCTTAATACTTAATCCTCTGGCCATCGCACTGTAAATATGCTCATGCGTATTGATAAATGCCGGCATGATCACGCCGCCCTTTGCATCAATGAATTCTGCATCCCCATACTGTTTCTTTATAGCCTCTGTTTCCCCCACAGCAGCGATCTTTGTCCCCTCAATCGCAACAGCACCATTTTCAACAAACGGCATCGCATCATTTCTTGTAAATAATTTACCATTACCAATAACCAGCATTGTTCCTGCCTCCTTCTTTTAATGTTTAAAATGTTTATCTTCCTTATATAAGTATATAATGTTTACTCTGCTTTTTCCTGTGTCGGTTCAACTGCACTGCCCTTTGGCTTTGGAAGAAGCAGATTCAGTGTAACTGCTGTAATCATCGCCAGTACAACCGGTGATTTACCAAAAATAGTTGTTACCCAAGCCGGGAATGTTGCTAATGCTGCATTCGCCTGTGTCACACCCATACCAAGGGCAATTGCCAGGCCGACAATTGTTGTATTGCGGAAATCCAATGGCTGAGTTGTGATCAGCTTGATACCTGTCATTGTGATGGATGCGAATACGGAAATTGTAGCGCCGCCCAGTACACAATAAGGGATGGTTGTCAAAACCGCTGAGAATACAGGCACCAGACCTGCAACAAGCAGGATCACTGCCGCAATACGGAATACCTTTCTTGCTACAACCTTCGTGGAAGCAACAATACCTACATTCTGACTGTATGTTGCTGTCGGCAGACCGCCAAAAATCGCACCGACAACGTTGCTGAGACCATAAGCCACGATACCGCCCTTTAATTCTTCATCTGTAGGCATTCTGTCCAGACCGCCTGTTGTTGTTGCTGAGAAGTCACCAATAGCCTGAATCGCATTGATCGCAAACAGCATACCGATGGCTACACATGAAGATGGTTCAAACTTAACACCAAAATGCAGCGGCTGCGGAATACTGATCAGTGAAGCACCGGCTACAGATGAGAAATCTACCATTCCAAAGAAAATGGAAATAATGTAACCAATGATAATACCTATCAATATAGAAGCAAGTTTGAAAATACCTTTGCCGTAATGATTCAGATATGTAACGATACACAATACGATAATCGCTACCAGCCAGTTCTGCCATGCACCGTAATTCTCATTGGATACACCGCCGGCCATATAATTGATGGCTGTCGGATACAATGAAAGGCCAATGGCAAATACAGCTGTACCTGTGATCAGCGGCGGGAAGAACTTTCTGATCTGCTTGATAAAAATACCAACGATCAAAGCAACTATACCGCCGACTATCTGCGCCCCCAGTATGGTCGCCACATCATACTGCGTTGCAATAGCCTGCATCGTCGGAACATACGCAAAACTGATACCCATAATCATTGGTAATCCCGAACCGATGGAATATGCTCTGCCGTGGAACAACGGATAAAGCTGAAGCAATGTGGTCAATGCTGAAACAAACAGTGCCGCCTGGATCAGAATAACTGAATCCGTATCGGAAAGTCCTGCTGCATTGGCTACAATGATCGCCGGTGTAACACATCCTACTATCATAGCAGCTACATGCTGCAATGACAATGGAAATGCCTGTAAGAATGAAGGTTTACCCTCCAGGTTAAACAAATCCTCTGCTGAAAGCCTCTTATGTTTCTTACGTCCAAGATCTCCTTTATTCATCTTGTGACACCTACCTCCCTAAAAGTCTGTACCTTTATTTAATTGATATATTTTTCTCTCTTATCGTGTGCATATGTTAAAGGTAGCATTCGTCAAATCCGAACAGTTGACGGACGATGTCGTTTTACTTCGACATTTTCTTAACGAATAGGGAGACAACCCGTTCATTTGCTGCACAATAACAAAAATATTTCCCTCCCTCATGGATGCGCATTTATTCAAGTTCACCAAAAGAAATATTCTCTGATTGTCATTTTAACATTATATTAGACAAAACACAAGCACTTTCTAAAAAATTTTTTTGATTCCTAAAAATTTTTTGATTTTTCTCTTGCATTTTTCAGATAATCTGTTATGATGATTACAGGGAGACAAAATGAGACTTATCAAGCATGGTTTTATGGAGGTTCAGCAATGGCTAACAAAGCAGATAATCAAATCAAATGGGTATTAAACAAGATGCCGAAGAGCGATGACAAACAGGTCGCTAACATGTCTCTGGAAGAGATGTCGAAAGCAAACAATTTCCACAAGAGCTTTCCACAGTATTCAGTTACACCTCTTACAGGACTTCCGCATCTGGCCGAATATCTCGGTCTTAAGAAACTTTATGTAAAGGACGAATCCTATCGATTCGGTCTGAATGCCTTCAAGGTTCTGGGCGGTTCATATGCAATCGCACGATACATGGCACAGCAGCTGGGCAAGGATGTCAGCGAGGTTCCTTATGAAGTATTAACTTCTGAGGAACTGAAGGAAGACTTCGGTCAGGCAACATTCTTCACAGCAACAGACGGCAATCACGGCCGCGGCGTTGCATGGGCAGCGAATAAACTCGGACAGAAATGCGTAGTCAGAATGCCGAAGGGCACAACTCAGACTCGTTTAAATAATATTGCAAAGGAAAATGCAACCGTTACTATTGAAAATCTCAACTATGACGAATGTGTTCGTATGGCTGCTAAGGAAGCTGCTGAAACAGAACACGGCATCATGGTTCAGGATACAGCCTGGGAAGGTTATGAAGAGATTCCTACATGGATCATGCAGGGTTACGGCACATTAGCACTTGAAGCTGATCATCAGTTAGAAGCTGACGATTGCCGTCCAACACATATCTTCATTCAGGCAGGCGTTGGCTCACTGGCCGGTGCAGTTGTTGGTTACTTCGCCAACAGATTCAAAGAGAATCCACCGATCATGACAGTTGTTGAGGCCAAAGCTGCAGACTGCCTCTTCCGCTCTGCTTCTAAGGGTGACGGCAGCCGCGTAGATGTTACAGGCGATATGCTCACAATCATGGCTGGTCTTGCCTGCGGCGAACCAAACACTGTATCATGGGATATTCTTCGCAATCATGCAGATGCATTCGTATCTTGTCCTGACTGGGTAAGTGCCAACGGTACACGTATTTACAGTTCACCAATGAGAGGTGACGAAAGAGTTATCTCCGGTGAATCCGGTTCCGTTACAATGGGTCTGGTTGCAGCAATCATGACAAGACCTGAATTAAAGGAACTCAAAGAAGCACTGAAACTGGATGAGAATTCTCAGGTACTTCTTGTTTCTTCCGAAGGTGATACAGATCCTGACCGTTATCGTGAAATCGTATGGGAAGGCTTATGCGGCACAGACAAAGAACCATTTGCTGATCTTCAGGAAAACTAAGCATTCGTTTTAACTGCCTTTGACAGTTATTACATATAAATATAGAAACAATTTTGCAGCGTTACAATATATGAACATTATGGAGGGTAAAGAAATGTTAGACTTTAACAAAATCAAAGAAGTAGCACAGAGCTATCAGGCTGATATGACAGCTTTCTTACGTGCCATCGTTAAGAATCCGGGCGAAAGCTGTGATGAAAAGGCACATGTAGAGACAATCGCCGCTGAGATGAAGAAACTGGACTTCGACGAAGTTGTCATCGATCCACAGGGCAACGTTATCGGTTACATGGGTACAGGCGACAAGATCATCGCTTTCGACGGCCATATCGACACAGTAGGTATCGGCAATATCAACAACTGGACATTCGATCCATATGATGGATATGAGAATGAAACAGAAATCGGCGGCCGTGGTGTTTCCGACCAGTGCGGCGGTGTTGTATCTGCTGTTTACGGCGCTAAGATCATGAAAGATTACAACCTGATCCCTGAAGGTTACAAGATCATGGTTGTTGGTTCTGTTCAGGAAGAAGACTGTGACGGTCTTTGCTGGCAGTACATCATCAACGAAGACAAAGTTCGTCCTGAATTTGTCGTATCTACAGAACCTACAGACGGCGGTATCTACAGAGGTCAGCGCGGACGTATGGAAATCCGTATCGATGTTAAGGGTGTTTCCTGCCATGGTTCTGCTCCGGAACGTGGTGACAACGCAATCTACAAGATGGCTGATATCCTCCAGGATGTTCGTGCACTGAATGAAAATGATGATGCAGACGAAACAGAGATCAAAGGTCTTGTTAAGATGCTGAATCCTAAATACAACCCTGACTGGGAAGAAGCTCGCTTCCTTGGCCGCGGTACAGTTACAACATCCCAGATCTTCTACACATCCCCAAGCCGTTGTGCAGTTGCTGACTCCTGTGCAGTATCTCTTGACCGTCGTATGACATTCGGCGAAACATGGGAAAGCTGTCTGGAAGAAATCCGCAACCTGCCTAGCGTAAAGAAATACGGCGATGACGTTGTTGTTTCCATGTACAACTATGACCGTCCATCTTACACAGGCTGTGTATATGAAATCGAATGCTACTTCCCAACATGGGCTATTCCAAAGGATCATAAGGTTACAAAAGCACTTGAAGCTGCTTACCATGGTCTGTACGGCGATAAGAGAATCGGTGCTGCTGACACACTTGAAATGCGTCAGGCTCGCCCACTGACAGATAAGTGGACATTCTCCACAAACGGCGTTTCCATCATGGGCAGAAACGGTATCCCATGTATCGGTTTCGGACCAGGTGCAGAAGCTCAGGCTCACGCTCCTAACGAAATGACATGGAAACAGGATCTGGTTACATGTGCTGCTGTTTACGCTGCTCTGCCAATGTCCTATTGCGAATAATTTCAAAAAAGACTATACTATTAAAGTTAACGTAATATAAATATTTCCGTGCATCGGATAACAAGAACCGGTGCACGGCACTTAATCAAACGGAGGATTATTATAATGGATGCTAAATTACAGGCTTATATCGACAAATTAAACGCACTTAACTTCAAAGAAATGTACAACGGTGACTTCTTCCTGACATGGGAAAAGACAGACGACGAACTTGAAGCTGTTTTCACAGTTGCTGATGCTCTTCGTTACATGAGAGAGAACAACATCTCCACAAAAGTATTCGAAAGCGGTCTTGGTATTTCTTTATTCCGTGATAACTCTACACGTACACGTTTCTCCTTCGCTTCCGCATGTAACCTTCTTGGTCTTGAAGTTCAGGATCTGGATGAAGGCAAATCTCAGGTTGCTCACGGCGAAACAGTTCGTGAAACAGCTAACATGATCTCCTTCATGGCTGACGTTATCGGTATCCGTGATGATATGTATATCGGCAAAGGCAACAAATACATGCATGAAGTTGTTGACGCTGTAACACAGGGCAACAAAGACGGTATCCTTGAGCAGAAACCTACTCTTGTTAACCTTCAGTGCGATATCGACCATCCTACACAGGCTATGGCTGATATGCTTCACATCATCCATGAATTCGGCGGTGTTGAAAACCTTAAAGGCAAAAAGATCGCTATGTCCTGGGCTTACTCTCCATCTTATGGTAAACCACTCTCCGTTCCTCAGGGTATCATCGGTCTGATGACTCGTTTCGGTATGGACGTTGTTCTGGCTCATCCGGAAGGCTATGAAGTATTCCCAGAAGTTGAAGCTGTTGCAGCTGAAAACGCTAAGAAATCCGGCGGTTCCTTCACAAAGACAAACAACATGGCAGAAGCATTCAAAGATGCTGATATCGTATATCCAAAGAGCTGGGCTCCTTTCGCTGCTATGGAAAAACGTACAGAACTCTACGGCAACGGCGATACAGAAGGTATCAAAGCTCTTGAAAAAGAACTCCTTGCTCAGAACGCAGAACACAAAGACTGGGCTTGTACAGAAGAACTTATGGCTACAACAAAGAACGGCAAAGCACTTTACCTGCACTGCCTGCCAGCTGATATCACAGGCGTAAGCTGTGAAGAAGGCGAAGTTGATGCTTCCGTATTCGATCGTTACAGAGATCCACTTTACAAAGAAGCAAGCTACAAACCATACATCATTGCAGCTATGATCTTCCTTGCTAAATTCGAAAATCCTCAGGAAATCCTGAAGAAACTCGAAGAAAGATCTACACCTAGAATCTTCAAATAAGACTGAATTTAACTTAACAACTTAACATATAAGGCGGGGATTTACCTCCGCCTTATATAAATCGCAAAAACTGTTATATTGTTTATTTTGGGGGAAATATTTAGAATGAATAAGAAGAAAAGAATTGTTATTGCACTTGGCGGCAATGCTCTGGGAAATACACTTCCGGAACAGATGGCAGCTGTAAAAGTAACATCCAAAGCCATTGTAGATTTGATCGAAGAAGGCTGTGAAGTTGTTGTGACACACGGCAACGGCCCACAGGTTGGTATGATCAACAATGCGATGATCGCACTGACACATGAAGATGCACAGCAGCCGAACACACCATTATCTGTCTGTGTTGCCATGAGTCAGGCTTACATCGGATACGACCTTCAGAACGCACTGCGTGAAGAACTGTTCAACCGCGGTATCACTGATATCCCAGTTGCAACCATGATCACACAGGTTCGTGTTAACGAAGATGATCCTGCTTTCAACAATCCATCCAAACCAATCGGCAAGTTCTTCAACGAAGAACAGGCAAAGATGATGGAAGAAAAATACGGCTACATCATGAAGGAAGACGCCGGCAGAGGCTATCGCCGTGTCGTTGCTTCTCCAAAACCGGCAGAGATCATTGAAATCGGCACTATCCGTACAATGGTTGAATCCGGAGACCTGGTTATCGCCTGCGGCGGCGGCGGTATTCCTGTTACCCGTCAGGGCAACCACTTAAAGGGTGCCAGCGCAGTTATCGACAAAGACTTCGCAAGCTGCCTCCTGGCTCAGGAACTGGATGCAGATTATCTCATCATTCTCACAGCTGTCGAAAAAGTTGCCATCAACTATGGCAAACCAAACGAAGAGTGGCTTGAAGATCTCTCCGTTGAAGACGCTAAGAAGTACATGGAAGAAGGTCATTTCGCACCTGGCTCCATGCTTCCAAAAGTACAGGCAGCCGTTGACTTCGCTTCCTCCAAGGAAGGCCGCACAGCTCTGATCACACTTCTGGAGAAATCCAAAGACGGTATCCAGGGCAAGACAGGAACAAGATTCCATCTGTAAAACCCGAAAGAAGCCAACTTGCAGGCTTCTCCAATCTGCGGCGTTGTTTGAACCGCTTTCACGGTATAACTCGTTATCGCCGCAGTATAACTTAACTTCACTAACAAGGCATATTTTGCTTAGTAAATTCCTACCTTATTAAAAACAGGCGTATGAACCTTCTCACATTATTCATACGCCTGTTTTATTTGATTTATTATTTTATTGTGCAGTTTCTTATCTTAAATTTCTTATATGCTTATCTTATTACCAGTTCCACTTATTCCTTTGAGAAAGCAGTTCCTTCGAAATATCTGCTTCCCGGTCACTCTCTGCATCATAACCGTTGGTATTTCTTCTGCCTAACACCAGCCACATAAAGAGAACATACAGCGTCAGAAGTCCCAGAATCAGCCAGGCAAAGAAGTTGTGCTTTGCTGCCTCAAGAGTCGGAACAAATAACACAGCCAATAAACACACCATATCCACAATCGTTATCACCATTCGTAAAGTTTTGAAAGACTTCATCCGCATCGCCTCCTTATAAGAGCTGCCATTGTTTTCATTTCTATACAATTAGTGTATCATAGAATGTTTCTGTACTCAACAGAAAGATTTATGACTCACTCACTTTTACCGTCAGATTAGAAATCTTCCAAGATGACTGACTCTCCTCCATCGTTACAACACCAGTCACTGACGCAATCTGCTTACTGTCAACTGCCGTCACCAACTTTGCCTCGAAATCATACATATCTTCAGCGCCTGACTTCTCCGTCAATTGAATATCCTTTGCCAGAATATCCGACTGATACTGCTCTGTCAGTTTGATACTCACTGCAATGGTACGATCCGCCATCATCCTGCTCAGGCATTCTTCAGTCAGATCATCCCCGAATCTCCCCTGAAAATACGTTTCCAGTCCATCTACAGAAACCATTCCGGTCTCGTCCCCGGTTTCCGTTGCTGCCTGTTTAATTTCTTCCGTTGCTGCCTGTTTAATTTCTTCCGTTGCTGTCTCAAAATCAGCAGCCTCCTGAACCGTACAGCTCAGCACATGCTCCAAGGCACTTTGTGCACTTTGCTCTGCGTCTGATCCTGTATCCGACTGCAGTTTACCACATCCCGCTATTGCCATAACACATGCCAGTATCAATGCTGCTGTCATAGCCAACCATAAATTCCCTGATTTTCTCATATCCATTGCCCCTTTCTTCTCATAATATGTTCGAAAGTGTTTGTATGAATAGGATACCAGAGGGGCGCATCATAAGTGCATCTGTGGTATAAGCCACGGCAAAAATTACTACATAATATTTAGGGACGGCTATAAAAACCGTCCCTAATGTGCTATATCTTTACCATAATATGACAAATGCAATCATAAGAATAGTAAAAATAGAAATTACAAAAGCTTCTGACAAGGCATACAGCAGCACCTTTTTATCTTCTTTATTCTTCAAATACAAAGTACCCGCATCAGCCAACAGCAATAGATTACATATCGCAATCGCATATAAAGCCTCTTTCTTTAAATCTACAGTCCATATATGCATGATTGCTGTATATCCCAGAAGATAAACTATCGCAAAAATCCACTTTATCTTCTTTCCTTTTTCTGCCGGTAATGCAATATTACTCAAAAGAAATATTAAGAGTAAAATAATTGTTATTATCCATAAAATCATTATTGCATTCCTCAAAATAACTACTGTTTAATTTCCTGTAAAGTACTCTCTTATAGAATCCGTATACATAACTTTCTTGTATGAAGAATCTGAATAATATGTATCCTGACGTCTATATGCTGTATAATCATTGCTAATCCATATTTTTCTTCCAAGCCATACTGTTTTTTGACTATTAGTTGCCGCATTAATTATTTCCATGGCAATACTGGCTGCGATTGAGCCCGGCACTCCAAACTTTGCTGTGAGAAAAGCTGCCATTATTGATTTCGTCATACTTTGTAATGTTTGTTCTGCTGTTGCATTATAATAGCTTGTGTTTGGTGATCCCCACCCTTTCCAACTCAATCTTGAATTTGCATTCAATACATCCGACGGATAATATTTAATAGTTTGTACACCCTGGCTATCTCTAATAGTTACTAATAAAGTTCCATCTTCATTTTCAACTTCATTAAGAATTTCAACATTTTTATCTTCATCGATAGTCCCTGCAAATGCCATTGTCGATAACTGTGTCGTAGCAAATGTTGCTATCACTAATAAAAAAGCTACTAATTTTTTCATCATATTCTTCATAAACCCCATCCTCCTAATTTTAATCATAAATTGTTTTCTACAAAAATACCATCTGCATTGGACTCACCCTCCGTTTTTCTTCTTGCCTCCACTATACTTTAAATTATTAATTTTAACAATATTGTATGAACCAAACGACATTTTTCAATCTTTTTTGGTCAATTTCAAAAAAAATGCCGTTTTATTGAAGTCAAATGGGCTGTACATAATCCATTCTAACTTCTAATAAAACAGCAGTTCTTTAATCCACTTCTATTAAATTGTTATTTTGCGCTCTCTAAGTAGAGTAAATACGCATCTTTAAATTCTTTATATTTTCTTCTTGTCAAATAAGCAATTCTATCCCCATCCAACGAAATCAAATGGTTATCAAATTTTTGTACATACTGCACGTTCACAATAAAGCTCCGATGCGGTTGAAAAAAACATTTATCTGTTAGTTGTTCTGCCCAATATTTAATCGGCTGTACACATTCAAATTCACATTTCAATGTATATAAAATGACCTTCCTATTGACAGCCTCCACCATCACGATTTTTTCTGTTGCAACACTATGCACACCTGCTTTTGTCTCTACGACTACTTTTCGATCGGATGCCATATAAATCTTCATCGCTGCTTCCAGATTTCGATACAGTCTGGCCTTATCGAGTGGCTTTGACAAATATCTGAAGACTCTGAATGACATGGCTTCATCCAGATACTCTGGAAAAGAAGTCACAATAAAGATGAGAATTTTATCATTCTTCTTTTTCAGATACTCACCGGTATGAATACCACTGATGCCATCCATTTCCACATCCAGGAAAGCCATATCAAATACCCCTCCGGCTTTCATCATCGCTTCTCCACTGGAAAAGCAAACATATTCCGGCTGTTTCAATTTCTTCTCTTTAAAATAACCTTGAAGACACTTCAACATTTCTTTACAGAAGTTCTGATCATCATCACATACAGCAATTCTCATTTCTATTCTCCACCCCATCACTTGTTATTCGTCAGCAAAACCATCATATGAAAACTTTTTTCCTCTTTATCATAATGATAACTTACCTCACCCTGATAATGTTCTGCCGCACGCTGAATACTCTTTATTCCTACCCCATGCAGCCCTCCATCCTTCTTCTGTGAAATAAGCCTCCTGTCTCCATCAAACACCGGTGGATGCAATACCGAATTTTCTACAGATATAAATGTCTGCTTTGACTTATAATTATAATTCACTGTCACATCTATATAAGCTTCTGGTACACCTGCCGCAGCTTCCACAGCATTTTTCAGAAGATTACCAAACAGAGCTGTCAAATCATCTACGGTTATATAATCCACACTATCCTTTCGAATGTCAACTCCAAATTGAATATTCTTCTTTTTACAAATCTCCTGATATTGTCCCATAATCACATTCAGCACCGGCTGACTACAGTAAGTCACCGAAGATTTCATCTCCGGCATCTCCATTAACTGCTGCACATATTCATGAATCTTCGATTCTCCACCATCTTCACTCAAACCCGCAATCGTCTGCAGATGATTCTTGATATCATGCATTAAAATCTTCTGATTCTCTGTCTGCTCCGCCAATCTGCGATAATACTCCGCTTCTGCCTGCTGCTCTTTCAGATCAGCCTGCATCATCAAATAGTTCCTCATAAATTTCTGATTGGACTCATAGGCCCAGAATACAACAAAATTCATACCAAGAAGAAGCGACATACTCGCCAATAACATCCCACCCATCATAGAATCTATACAACTATTTATACAAAATACTATAATTACAAGGGTAAGCCAAACTGATATCAATGGAATAACAGTCAGTAAAACTGTAAAGCCGCTTTTGGCTTCCAATCTCTCTTTCTTCGGTGCAAAAACTGCGATAATAATTCGTATAACAAAAAAATAAAATATACGGCTGCCAATAGATACAATAGCATAAGAAATTGAATTCTGTATAAATACAAGGAGCCCTCCTAATAGACGCATGCTTATCAACTCTATAATAACCTCTGTAACTGCCATTGTTCCCGTTAAAATTAACGCATGAAAAATCGACGATGATACGGCATCCAAGTACAGATAATAACATAAAAGAAAATTTATCAAGAAAAAAGAAAAAATATTCAGCCAAAACATTTGCATACTAAACAATGTAAACAAAACAAAGTATGACACAATTATCCATATAGTTTCTATTCTTTTTGAATATTTAGAATTATAAAAACTTCGAAAATATAGCCAAGCAACCATGCCTTCTATAATATAATTTATAAATGTAATTATATAATTTTCCATCCATGTCCTCCATTTATATCTCGATTATACGCATATTTTCTTTACACGTCAAATTTTCTCTCCATTTTATATGTTCTTCAATACAGAATTTTTCTCTTATACTTCGATTCCTTATTAAAAATTTTGTACACAGCCCCATTTTTCATCAATTTAAAACATCTTATCTTAATTTGTAGAAATTATTTCTATAATAGCTTAATATAAAGATAATAATTATACGAGGGGGAAATTTTTATGAAAACCAAAATATCTAAAGTAATACCTCATATCGCAACCTCTTTTTTAAAAGGTGTGTTATACAATGAAAGCTTTTCTGCTTCAAGTGTCCTTTGTTATGAGCTTAAAACACCTGATAATCTGAAAAAATTCAAAAAAGATTGTTCTCAAATGAGGAAATGATTACCACTATTTCAAATCACTTAATCGACTGGCTGATACGCGAAGATGCTCTTCAGCCAGCCGATCGTGAGCTTTATGTCTATGCTGCATATTGCTTTCTATTTGCATGGGCACCACTATTTCTTTTATTTATCATCAGTGCATGTATCGGAAGACTACCAGAAGCTCTGCTTCTCATTCTTCCTTTTATGACTATCCGGAAATTCAGCGGTGGCTTCCATGCTAAAACAGCACGGACATGCCTTATTATTTCCTGTACACTGCTGGCTGGCTTTATGTATCTGACAATTCATATTTCAGCTTGTCCGGCACTGTATATTGTGCTGGCACTGGCATCAATCAGTCTAATGATGAACAGTCCCATCGTATCACCTCAGCGTCCGGCAACATCCGAGGAGCAAAAACATTTTCGTCATGTTGTCATTGCTGCAATGATATTGTATAACAGTATCATTCTGCTTCTTAGTTGTACAGGATTCAGTCATTGGGCGGTATGCCTCGCACTTGGACTTATTTTATCTGCTGCACTGCAGATACCATGTATCGTTAGCAAAATGAAAACATCCTGATTAGGTACAAATATCTCAGATTTGCTACTTCTTCAGGACAAAACACAGGGAGGATATGACTCGTTTGGAATCATATCCTCCCTGTGTTATTTCTTATGCCGTTCCACCATATACTGTGTCATTGCTTCCACCAGACGAATCTCTTCATCTGTACACAACTTCAAATTCTCCGTAATATTCTTCGGTACATTATTAGACTTCATGGAACCAAGCAGAAGATAATCCGGTGTAACATCCAGTACATCACAGATCCTGATGAATGAATCCAGTCCCGGTCGCTCTATTCCTCTCTCGATGGA
>JBNMJG010000006.1:0-16740 GCA_050873705.1 Coprococcus sp.
GCAATGATATCTTTGTAGAAATCGGACAGTTCAAAAGCAGCCTTGACATACATCTTGCCGATTGGCTGTCTGTTCTTGATGTTCGCTGTATTTCTGCAGGCACGGCCCTGTACAACGATCTGAAGAACATGATCCATGTCTTCTTCAAGTTTTGTATCGATCCATGCTTCATTCACTTCAGGGAAGTCACAGAAATGGATACTTTCAGGTGCATTCTTATCTACATTGACAACGATATTTCTGTAGATTTCTTCTGTCATGAATGGGATCATCGGTGCAGCAGCCTTACAGATTGTAACAAGTGCTGTGTAAAGTGTCATATAAGCATTGATCTTATCCTGCTCCATGCCCTTTGCCCAGAATCTTTCACGGCTTCTTCTGACATACCAGTTACTCATATCATCCACAAATTCCTGCAGAACTTTGGCTGTTTCAGGGATCTTGTAAGCAGCCAGGTTGGCATCAACGGCCTTCACTGTAGAGTTCAGTTTAGACAGAAGCCATTTATCCATAACAGATAATTTGCCGTAATCCAGTGTATATTTCATCGGATCAAACTGGTCGATCTCAGCATACAGTACATAGAATGCATAAGTATTGTACAGTGTTCCCATAAACTTGCTGCGGCCTTCAAGAACGGCTTTCTTGTGGAAACGGTTCGGCAGCCATGGTGCGGAATTGGAATAGAAATACCAGCGGATCGCATCTGCGCCGTATTCTCTCAAAGCTTCCATCGGATCAACTGCATTGCCCTTGGACTTACTCATCTTCTGACCGTTTTCATCCTGTACATGACCCAGAACGATAACATTTCTGAATGGGGACTGGTTGAACAGCAGTGTGGAAATCGCCATCAGAGAATAGAACCATCCTCTTGTCTGGTCGACAGCCTCTGAAATAAAGTCTGCAGGGAACTGCTCTTTGAACAGCTTTTCATTCTCAAATGGATAATGATGCTGTGCAAATGGCATAGAACCGGAGTCAAACCAGCAGTCGATAACTTCAGGTACACGATGCATTTCCTTGCCGCATTCCGGACACTTGATGGTAACAGCATCGATGAATGGACGATGCAGCTCGATATCATCCGGGCAGTTGTCGGACATGCTCTTCAGTTCTGCAATACTGCCGATGGCATGCTGGCATCCGCATTCACATTCCCATACATTTAATGGGGTACCCCAGTAACGGTTACGGCTGATGCCCCAGTCCTGAATGTTCTCAAGCCAGTTGCCGAAACGGCCTTTACCGATGCTCTCAGGGATCCAGTTAACCGTATTGTTGTTGCGGATCAGGTCATCCTTAACAGCTGTCATCTTGATAAACCAGGATTCACGTGCATAATAGATCAGCGGTGTATCGCATCTCCAGCAGTGTGGATAGCTATGTTCAAAATTCGGTGCTGAGAACAGGAGTCCTCTCTCCTTCAGGTCTTTGATAACTTCAGGAGATACGCCGTTTTCACCTTCCAGGTCTACTCGTTTGATACAGGAATGACCGGCCCATTTTGTTTCCTTTGTCATCATACCGTTTTCATCAACCAGCTGCAGGAACGGCAGGTCATATTTTCTTCCGACCTTGCTGTCGTCTTCACCAAATGCAGGTGCAATATGAACAACACCGGTACCATCTGTCATCGTAACGTAGCTGTCGCAAACTACATAGTAAGCTTTCTTCTTTGTCTCAACAGGATAAAGTGCTTCGTATTCTTTATATTCAAGGTCTGTACCTTTGTATGTCTCCAGAACATCATATGTGCCTTCGCCAAGAACTGTATCAGCCAGTGCCTGTGCCAGATAGTACACATAATCTTCCTCTTTCATCTTAACCTTGATGTAAGTCTCATCAGGGTTGACACAAAGTGCAACGTTGGAAGGCAGTGTCCAAGGTGTTGTTGTCCATGCAAGGATATAAGCGTCTTCTCCTTTTACCTTGAAACGTGCAATGGCAGATCTTTCTTTGACATCTTTATAACCCTGTGCAACTTCGTGGCTTGAAAGCGGTGTTCCGCAGCGAGGGCAATAAGGAACGATCTTGTAACCTTTGTAAAGGAGCTTCTTGTCCCAGATCTGCTTCAGTGCCCACCATTCGGATTCGATATAGTTGTTGTCATACGTTACATACGGATGCTCCATATCAGCCCAGAAACCAACGGCATCGGAGAATTCTTCCCACATGCCTTTGTATTTCCAGACGCTGTCTTTACAATGCTGGATAAATGGCTCCATACCGTAAGCTTCAATCTGCTCTTTGCCGTCCAGACCAAGCATCTTCTCAACTTCCAGCTCAACCGGCAGACCGTGTGTATCCCAGCCGGCTTTACGCGGCACCTTATAGCCCTTCATTGTCTTGTATCTTGGGATCATATCTTTGATAACACGGGTCAGTACATGGCCAATATGCGGCTTACCATTGGCTGTTGGCGGTCCGTCATAGAAAGTAAATTCAGGACTGTGCTGTCTCAGTTCAATACTCTTTTCAAAAATCATGTTGTCTGCCCAGAATTTCTCGATCTTCTGCTCTCTCTCGACAAAATTCTGATTGGCACTTACTTTGTCATACATGTTGTTTCCTCCTTATATAAAAAGCAAAGTAATTTTTATAAAATGAAATAAAAAAGCTTCCATCCCCGAATAGGAATGAAAGCTTGTATTCATTAAACCACCTATACGACATACTGACATATGCGTTCCCTGTAACGGAGGAAAATCCGGCACAGCTTACCCGGCATTCCATACCTTCTGTCATCTTCCATGCTTTGAAGGTTAGCCGCCTGTCAGCCTGCAACTCAGGAGTGATCTTCACATCCATGCTACTTGTACCGGCTCACACCTGCCGCCGACTCTCTGAAACTTTCATATGGAGCTACTGTCTCTGTCTTCGTTTTTGTCCACTATGTAATCATAGTACAAACACTTTGGTCTGTCAACCTTTAAAATTAAAAAGAATCTTGCTCGCAAGATTCTTCGCCTGCGGCGGGTTGCTTTTGCAACATAATACCTCTCCGCCGCAGTGCGCTCCACGCGGAGCGTTTTTTATTGCATAGGACGTTATTCCCTATGCAATAAAAAAATCCTCCGTTTGTATACAGAGGATTTTTGCTATGTTATCATTTATAATCTTACTCTCATTCGTCTCGAACTTTCAGATATCAATCACTGTCTTAGCAGGATTCTGCTGCATTCTGTGCAGGTGTTTCCTGTTTGCCCATGGCTTTCATCACTGTTCTGAAGATCAATCTGCCCAGAGGACCTGCTCCGAAAATCTGCCAGCCAAGTGCCATTGGAAAGTTCATGACTGTTGTCTGAATCCATGCACCAATCAGATTAGCGCCTGCATTCTTAAAAAGTAATGTTGCAATAAAACTCATGATTGGACACATCAAACATGTAATCATACATGAAATAACCAGTGTGATTGCGATCGGTCTGTCCTGAGGTGTTACAACTCTGAATGCCAGCATAGTTGCCAGTTTTTCAACAACGAAGAATTCAAGGATAACGGCTACAGGCCACATGATTTTCATCTCAGAAAAAGCCATCAGGAAAACCTGATTGGTCATGCCTCCGATACTCAATGAAATATTGTAGCAGATCATAGCATAGACCATCAAAAAGGCAGTCAGAATTGTAAAGAATAAATTTTGTAATTTTGTTTTTGGCATAAAACACACTCTCCTTTTCATAGAAAAGAATATAATGTGTGTTGTTCGTTAATCAGTTCCATACCATTTTGAAAATTCGCTCAAATCCCGGCATCACCTGTACGTTTCCAATTTCTTACCAAATACATTCCTTATTTTAAGTTCGCTTATTTTTTTCAGCGTCAACTATTCTATCACAAATATTTCTTCTTCGTAAGTATTTTTTTATTCATCTTACATTTTCTTCAGAATTTTCATTTGCATCCCTCTGCATGACGTTTTTTATGTACATCTTCACCAAAATCTCTTTGGTTTGGTAATTTATCCAAAAATTTTTTCTGTATTTTGTTGATAAAATGACTTGTAAATTTTTGTCGGAATATTATAATAGCTATGGGGAATTAATCCCCATTTTATTTCATTATGTTTATTAATTGAGGAGACCAGAATTCATATGTATAGAGGAAACGACATTCTTAAAATTTACGATCAGGATCTGAACAACATTGGACGCGCCACCCGTGAGGAAGTGCATACCAAGGGCCTGCTTCATCAGGTTGCCCATGTATGGATGTTCCAGCCGGTGGGCGATGATACTTACATCATGATCCAGAAGCGCGCATTGGACCGCGAACTTTATCCCGGCAAATACGATCTGATCCAGACAACACATTTTGATCCCGATGAAAGCTATGAGGAAGCCATCATTGACAGCCTTGAATACTACCGGGGACTGAAGAAATCCAAAGAGGATATCATTCACGTCGGCAGTACTCACCAGCAGATTGACGCCGGCGACTACCATGACAATGCCCTTGTTCAGGTCTTCGCTATCTTCACAGCCAAGGCACTCTTCATCATGCCGGACACAGAAGAAATCGTCAAAGTCCGTTTCGAAGACTTCCGCCAGTTCATCCATGGCAAGCAGAGCACCATCAAACTCTACTCACTGGATGATGTTTACCTCAGAGAAAGCAATGCCGATGAATGGTGGCTGAGAAAAGACGAATTTGTCGACGTTGTAGAGCCATATATCGACAGTCGAATTGAAGAGCTGTAAAAGTCTTTTGGGTTTTGGCAATTGAGGCATAGAAAATAAAACATCCATGAAACAACGCGCACCCGCACGAAACGTTTCATGGATGTTTTATTTTCTATTGCCTGTCTGTGTATTGGCCGGAACTATACCGTCATTTTATTCTGTATTTGCCTTTTCCCTGTCCTTTCACAGGCTCAATAAGATTCAATCTCTGCATGGCCTTGATTGTGTTTCCTGCTTTATAATCTCCATAATGCAATGCCCCGCTTATTTCTTTACGCCCAAATATCTGATCAAACGTAAATGTTTCAAGGACCGCTTTGACATTCCCGGCAATCGTAGGTGAAATTGTTTTGTCTTCTACCGCATTTATAACCATTTCCAATAGCTGTACTTTCTGCCCAAGCATGGACTGTTCTTTTGCCAAACCATGACTGTTCGCTTCAAACATTGATTGTTCTTTTAGCAAACCGTGGTTTTCTTCTTCAAACAGTGGTTTTTCTCGCACTAAACCGTGGTTTTCTGCCTCAAACGTAGCTTTTTCTTCTGATTCTAAACGATTACGAATGGTTGCCTGCAGCATAAATGCATTCACTCTGTACTCAGGGCTTTGTAACCCAGCCTCTTCCAATTCCCTACACATCCGATCTACGCCTTCGCCATACTCCTTGACAAAATTGTAGTCCCTCAAAAATTCTGCTATCTTCGGGTTCCTTGAAAAATGTGTATGCCTGATATTCCCAATCTTAACAAGTCCCGGTAATCTGCCCGGGCTCTCTACAACGATCCTGTCATCAAACATTTTAATCTGAATATCCGTTCCGCGAATACTGTAATCACGATGTGTAATAGCATTAACAATGATCTCCTGACGAACAAACTTCGGGTATTCTTCTTCTGTCACAAACAATCCGTCTGCACCAAGATAGGTTTTCTCCTTAATCTGCGTATCCAAATAGGAGATGGCCTTCGTCAGCATATTTAAAATATTCCCCTCAAAAATAACATCTTTAATAACATTCATCTGAGCGCCCACACATTCCCGAATTCCCTCATAACGAATAAATCGTACGCGCGCTCTTGGGAAATATAACTGTGGATTCTTGCCAAACAACAAAATAGCTGCTGTGCTTACCTGGAACGAATGATTCTTCTCTTTCGCAAATCCCTTATTCTCCAACAAATATTCCATCGGAGATTTAGAATACCCAACTTTATCAATATAAGCTTTGACAAAATTCATATCTATATCATCTATATCTGCATCCGGAACCGGTTTGTCTTCAAAAAAACGTTCCCCTTTATCATACATTAACTGCATACGTTCATCAAAAGAAAGCTTCTTCGACTTGTCTCCCACTCGCATAAAAACTTCATCTGCCTGATTCGCATGCACTTCCATGCTGGGCTCAACATGCATAAGCAATACATGATTTGCTCTGCCTTTAAAATCAGTACATGGTACCTTCTCTACTTCTGCCTTCACCGTCGGTACACAAAAATCAAAAGGTACTCTCAAAAGTTCATTGACTTTCCCTGTCTCATCGTCAATGCCCTCAACTCTTCGTGTCTTATCCGAAATTCCAATGGCTACTGTACCGCCATCCGCATTCGCAAATGCAATAATAGGTATCGCCAACGCTTTCGGATCTATATGAATACTCTTTCGGTCAAATATCTGCGTTTCTTCAGCAGACAATACTTCTTCAATCGTCATATAATCTCCCCTCTATCATCCCTGTCCTATTTCTATGTAAATCCTCATCTTTCGCAGCAATATATTATATAGTACATTTTACCATATCCATTTTCATCTGCCCATAGCTTCAAGCCCACAATATTTCGACTATCTTCGACACCCGTGCAGCCACCAAACAGGTTCAGCTCAAGTATATTCTTTAACGCCTGTTATGAAAAATCCCCCCTGAAAACATTTCGTGCGGGTGCACGCTGTTTTCAGGGAGTTCCTTTTTATACAAAAAGTTACAGTATAATTTTCTTTATACTATAAAAAGGACACTGTCCTGTGACTTTCTTTCTGAAACATTTGACACGCTTTATTGTGTCTGTTTCAGAAAGAAAGTACATCAGGACAATGCCCTTCATAGTACAGAATAATTATACTGTAACTTTACATTTTATTCTGTGATATCTGCATACATGAAGTACCAGAAACCGTTAGCTGAATGCCAAGCACCTGTGATCTTGCTGCTCTGCAGCCAGAAATCGTTGTAGTAAGCGATTGGAATACAACCTGCATCTTCCATCAGAAGGTCTTCTGCTTTGTGAAGGTCTGCTGAACGTGTAGTTGCATCTGTTGTAACTCTGGAATCTTCGATAGCTGCATCAAAGTCTGCATTAGTGTATTTACCATCGTTGTTGCCGTTTGTTGTGCAGAACAGTTCAAGGATGTTGGATGGATCTGTGTAGTCACCTACCCAACCGTTACGAGCAACATCGAATTCGCCGTTACGACGCATTGGTGTGAAACTTGCCCATTCAACGATGTTGACTTTAAGGTCGATACCAATTGCAGCCCAAGCCTGCTGTAAGTACTCAGCTACAACCTTGTGGTAACCTGCATCATTTGTTGTGTACTCGATCTGTGGGAAGCCTTCGCCGTTTGGATAGCCAGCTTCTGCCAGTAACTTCTTAGCTTCTTCAAGGTTAGCGTCGAAGTTGTCATTGTCAATGTAAGGTGTGCCGCCATTTGCATTTTCAGCAAATGAAGAACCATCTGTATCTAACCAGCCAGGACCTACAATTGCGCTTGCAGGTGAATATGTACCCTGCATCAGAGTATTCGCTACGTAGTTACGATCGATTGCAAGGCTTAATGCCTTACGTACTCTTGCATCCTGGAAATATTCTTTCTGAAGGTTCAGGCTGACATAGTATGTACCAATGATAGGATCTACATGGAATTCTTCATTGCCCTGAAGGCTAGGGATTTCTTCTGTAGGTACGTCTTTGATCATATCAACTTCGCCACTTGTGTATGCACTGTAAGCTGCGTTGGAGTCTTCGATCAGTTCAAACTCAAGTTTGTCAAGTTTGATGGCCTCAGCATTCCAGTAGTTAGGATTCTTGCTGAATGTGATGTGTGATCCAGGTACCCATTCTGTCATCATGAAAGGACCATTGGAGATATAAGTATCAGCAGATGTTGCCCAAGCATCACCATTTGCTTCAACTGTTGCCTGCTGAACAGGATTCAATGTTGCGAATGCTGCAAGTTCGCCGAAATATGAGCAAGGATGTGCAAGATTTACAACAACTGTCTTCTCATCAGGAGCCTGTACATCAAGTTTAGTGATATCGCCTGCGATTGCTTCATCATAGCCTTTAACCATACCAAGAACTGTCTCAGCATATGGAGCTGCTACATTAGGATCACATACACGCTGCCAGCTGTAAACAAAGTCTTTAGCTGTCAGATCTGTGCCGTCTGACCATTTAAGGCCATCTCTTAAGTGGAATGTCCATGTAAGACCATCTTCGGATGTCTCCCATGATTCTGCCTGTCCTTCCTTTAACTGGCCATTCTCATCAAGAGTCAGAAGGCCTTCAAATGCATGAAGGATCATGTTGCCGCCATCTACAGCACTATTCAGTGCAGGGTCAACAGTTTCTGGGTCAGGACCAACCTGAACTTTCAGGATTTTCTCGCCGGTAGTGCTGCCAGCTTCTGTGGATTCTGCTGTTGTCTGGTTGTTGTCGCTTGCTGCTGTTGTTTCTTTTGCAGCGGAGCTGCCGCAGCCTGCCAGACCAGCTACCATAGCAGCTGTCAGCAGAAGAGGTAAGATTCTCTTTTTCATGTTCTCTTCTCCTTTTCTTTTTTGCAGATGCTCAGAACCAACCGCTTGGATCATGGCTCCGAACAATTTGCGTTTTCTATAAACATTATGCATTCCGCATAACTGCTTATCACAATTTATAATATTATAGTAACTGTTCAGAGCTAACCTCCAAAATGCTACGCATTTCGTCGGTGTGGCGTATCCGCCAAATAAAATTTCAAAAACAGTCTTAAAAATGCAAGCATTTTATACCTGTTTTTTGAAATTTTGCTTAGCTCTGAACAATTACACATTATACCATTCACAACGCTGTCTGTGAAACGATACTTTTAGTTGCACTTGTCCAGATGATGACAAGCTGCATAATGTCCCGGAGCCACTTCCTTGAATTCCGGAACTTCCTTCGCACACTGCTCGTCTGCATATGGGCAGCGTGTTCTGAAACGGCATCCTGAAGGTGGATTCAGCGGGCTAGGTACATCGCCTTCAAGAGCGATACGCTTGCTGGCCCTTGCCTGCTTCGGGTCTGCGATCGGGATCGCAGAGATCAGACTCTTTGTATATGGATGCAGGCTGTGCATTGTCAGCTCATAGCTATCGGCAAGTTCCACCATTCTGCCAAGGTACATAACGCCGATACGGTTGGAAATATGCTTAACAACGGACAGATCATGGGCAATGAACAGATAAGTCAGATTCATGCTCTCCTGCAGATCCTCAAACATATTGATAACCTGCGCCTGAATAGAAACATCCAGCGCGGAAATCGGCTCATCACACACAATGAATTCCGGATGAACAGCCAATGCTCTTGCAATGCCGACACGCTGACGCTGACCGCCTGAGAACTCATGCGGATAACGATTCGCATGCTCAGAGTTCAGACCAACGCGACGAAGCATCTCGATAATCATATCATAACGCTCCTGCTTGGAAGATGCAAGATGGTGGATATCAATTGGTTCACCGACAATATCACCGACTGTCATACGCGGGTCCAGACTGGCGTATGGATCCTGGAATACAATCTGCATTTTCTTACGATAAGGCAGCATATTCTCTGCAATCTTCTTCTCTTTATCAAAAATAACCTTATCATCATAAATAATTCTGCCGCCCGTCGGTTCATAAAGACGGAGCAGTGTACGTCCTGTTGTTGTCTTACCGCATCCGGACTCACCAACAAGACCAAGTGTTTCACCTCTGTTGATAAAGAAGGAAACATCATCTACAGCCTGAACATATTTCTTGTTCTTTCCAAAACCACCGGCCGGAAAGTACTGCTGCAAATGTTCTACCTGAACTAATTTATCACTCATTTTGCGGCCTCTCTTTCCATCTGTTCCTTCTGGTTCATCCAGCACTGTGTATAATGTACATCATCGAAAGTTGTCACCGGTGCCATCTCTCTCAGGCAAATCTTCATACAGTTTGAGCAACGCGGTGCAAACGGACATCCTGCAGGCGGATTCAGCAAATCGATCGGTGTACCCTCAATCGGCACCAGACGCTCATGCTCTTTGGCATCCAGTCGCGGAATACTCTTCAGAAGGCCCTTTGTATATTCATGCTTCGGATTGTAGAAAATATCATCCGTTGTACCATATTCGACAATACGTCCGGCATACATAACAGCAATCCTGTCGCACATGCTGGCAACAACACCAAGGTCATGGGTGATCATGATGATCGCCATACCAAGCTTCTCTTTCAGCTCCATCATCAACTCAAGAATCTGTGCCTGAATCGTCACATCAAGGGCTGTTGTCGGCTCATCGGCAATCAGAAGCTTCGGTTCACATGCCAATGCAATCGCAATCATAACACGCTGTCTCATACCGCCGGATAACTCATGCGGATACTGCTTCAGACGCTTTTCAGGCTCATTGATACCAACCAATTCCAGAAGTTCTTTGGCTCTGGCCCGGGCCTGCTCTTTATTCTTGTCTGTATGCAGAAGAATAACTTCCATGATCTGGTTACCAATTGTATAAACAGGATTCAAACTTGTCATCGGATCCTGGAAAATAATCGATACTTCGTTGCCTCGGATCTTACGGAACTCCTTCTCAGACAGATCGTTGATACGGTGACCGTTAAAATCAATCGTACCACCGACTAACTTACCCGGGTAAGCAGTCAGTCCCATCAGACTGTATGCAGTAACGGATTTACCTGAACCACTCTCTCCTACAATACCGAGGACTTCACCATCATTCAGATGGATAGAAACGTCATTCAATGCCTTAACTTCACCGGCAGGTGTGAAGAATGAAAGACGTTCGTGCTGTATATCTACAAGATATTCTGACATAATCTTACACTCTCCTTCCTAGTTCTTAAGTTTAGGGTCAAAGGCATCTCTAAGGCCATCGCCCAGTAAGTTAAAGCTCAGAATGATCAAACTGATAACTGCTGCCGGAATAAACAGCAGATACGGATATGTATTCAAACCATTGATCGCATCACTGGCAAGACTTCCCAGAGAAGGCGTCGGAACAGCAACGCCAAGACCGAGGAAGCTCAGGAAACTCTCCGTAAAGATAGATGACGGAATCTGCAGTGTTGTTGTAACGATCAGTGTACCGATACAGTTCGTCAGCAGATGCTTCTTGATAATTCTCGCTGAAGATGCACCCAGTGCTCTTGCAGCTGTAACATATTCACTTTCCTTCAGCATCAGGATCTGGCTTCGTACCATACGTGCCATACCAACCCAGTACAAAAGAGCGAATACGATGAAAATACTGATCAGGTTCTCACCAACAACGGAAATCCATCCGAAGCCCGGTGCCTGAGCCAACACCTTCAATGGTGCCTTCAAAGCGAAGGACAAAAGAACGATCAGCAGGACATCCGGAATGGTATAAATAATATCAACAATACGCATCATGATCAGATCGACCCAGCCGCCTGCAAAAGCAGCGATGGAACCGAAAATAGAACCGATGACAAGAATGATCGCTGCTGCAATGATACCAACCAGCAGGGAGATACGGCTTCCCATCATGACACGGATCGCATAATCACGGCCCATCTTATCTGTGCCGAAGAAATGCGGAAATACCTTCTCGCCGGCTGCTATTTGCTCCATCTCTTTGGCAGAATACTGCATCGGTGCAAGGTTATTCGCACCCTGAATCTGCTGTTCGTAACTGTATGGATAAAATGCCGGAACGATAAAGGCAAAAATCATAACAATAATAATGATAAACAGACAAACCATGGCCACTTTGTTCTTACGCAGACGTCTGAAACCATCTTTCCAGAAGCTGACGCTGTCACGCATGACAACAAGGCCTTCCTTCTCTTCATCAGTAGCCGGAAGGAAGTCGTCTGGATTTAACTTTAATTGAAAACTTAACGGATTCTTCTCCATTATCACTTACCCTCCTGTTTATTTCAACTTGATACGCGGGTCTACCAGTTTGTAGACAATATCAACAATAACATTCATAACGATCATGATCGTCGCAAGGAAAATTGTTGTACCCATAATCATCGTGTAATCACGGCCATTGATGGCTTTGATAAATTCGCCGCCAAGACCCGGAATTGTAAAAATCTTCTCTGTAACAAAACTACCTGTCAGTGTATAAGCCAACATAGGACCTACATATGTAATAACAGGCAGGATCGCATTACGAAGGGCATGCTTAAACAAGGAAACCTTCTGTGACAAACCCTTTGCCTTCGCTGTACGCATATAATCCTGGCCGAGAACATCCAGCATGGATGAACGCATCAGACGCATGATATATGATGTCGGATAAGCTGCCAGCGCAACCACCGGCATAATGTAGCTCTGCGCACTCTTAAGGCCCAGTGTCGGCAGCCACTGCAGTTTAACGCCAAAGACGTAGAGGAGCAGTGTACAGATAACGAATCCGGGCACCGCAATGCCGCAGGTGGCAATGACACTGAATAAACTATCGATAAAAGTGCCTCTCTTGTATGCAGCCAGAACACCCAGCGGCACACCGACACAAAGTGCAAGGACGACAGCCATTCCGCCTAATCTAGCGGATACAGGGAATTTTGTCGCAATAATATCCATAACTGTACGGCCTCTCTGCTTCAGGCTGTCACCGAAGTCGCCGTGAGCTGCATCGGAAATATAAGTAAAATAACGTTCTGCCATAGGTTTATCCAGTCCATACTTAGCTTCCAGCGCTTTTGTTGCTGCAGGGCTGATTGCCTTCTCTGATAAGAACGGTCCGCCCGGAACCAGGTTCATCAGAAAGAATGTGATCGTGGCAACTGCCCAAATAGTCACGAATGCAAGTGCAATTCTCTTGAGTATGTATTTACCCACTTTTCTCTCTCCTATTCAATTTAGTTTTTCTGCTATTATAACGTCTGTGGCGGACATCTGTCTATGTACAAAATATGCCATTTGTATAAATCCAGATGCATTCACTTCATCGTTTTATCAGACTAAACAATAACAGTTATTATAAAATAATGTAAATTATAACATACATTGTTGAAATTGTACAGCCAAAAAACACTTCGCAGTTTTAACAAAGCAATTTTGCGAAGTGTTTTCTGAATATTTATTCATTTATTAGTTAATTTTTGATATTTTTGTTAATATTTATTGGAAATATTTGTCATCCTATTCACTTATCGAACCATATCCGGTGTAATCTCATCCAGACTGAAGGCACCGCACATGGCCATTGTATCTGCAAGTTCTCCGGCCAGTTTGTCAATGTAGGCTTTCACCCCTTCTTCGGCACCGCCGTAAACCGCTGTTACAAACGGACGGGCGATGATCACTGCATCTGCCCCCAAAGCCAATGCTTTGAAAATATCTACACCGCTTCGAATACCTCCGTCCACGAAGATCTTCATGCTGCCGCCGACAGCCTTGACGATTTCCGGCAATACTTCTGCTGTGGCCGGGCACTGATCCTGTACACGTCCGCCGTGATTAGATACAACAATCGCCGCCGCTCCGGCTTCTTTTGCCTTTAATGCACCTTTTACTGTCATAACACCTTTCACAATAAACGGAACGCCTGCCATCTGAACAATCGCTTTCAGATCTTCAACAGATTTGCCCCCTGCAGGCGGATCCATATTCTTCAGGAACGGAAGACCGGCTGCATCCACATCCATAGCCACCGCAAAAGCACCTGACTTCTTCACCAGAGCCATCTTCTCACGGATTGTATCCAGATTCCAAGGCTTCACTGTCGGAACACCCATGCCGGCTGCCAAGGAAATCGCATCTGTTGCCGCTTCCATCACTTTCGGATTCGTTCCGTCACCTGTAAAAGCAACAATGCCGTTTTCTGCACAGGCAGAAACAAGGACTTTATTATAAGAAACATCATCATATGCATCACTGTAATGCAGATTCACAGCGCCTACAGGTCCTGCAAAAAACGGATACTTAAACTTCTTTCCAAAAAGTTCAAGGGTTGTATCCACCGCTTTCGGTGCACATAATGTATCCATATTCACTCTGATTTCCTGCCACTTCTGGTAATTGCGAATCGCTGTATCGCCGACCCCTTTCGCTCCCGGACCCGGAACGGTATTGCGGCATGCCATGCCATTGCAGACCGGACAGGCCTTACATAACTTACCGATGTTCTCTCTTGCATTTGCAAGTACTTCATTATAATTCATATTCTCCTCCTCACTCCGACTGCTTTCTTCCCAGACTCCTCTGCGAGTCCTTCCGCAGGACCGGATTTTGCTGCAGAACCCCTGAAAGCGCCGAATTTTAATATTTTTTTATGATATTGAATCCAATATCAACAGTGCCCGAACCATACGGCTCAGGCACGCTTAACCCTACAAACTAAGTATAACACCAATCACACCAGATGCAAGAATATAAATGATGGGATGCTTGCCTGTTTTCTTATAAACAACATACAGCACCACACCAAATATAAACGCTTTTATATTGAAGAGATCCATCCATGATCCCGTCTCCGCAAACAGCTGTGTTCTCAGAAATGCAGCCTCCGCCACACGAAGGCCCGCCACAGAAATCAGACCAACAGATGCTGCTCTCAGACCATACATACAATACTGGACATACTTATTCGTTTTGAATTTCTCCAGGATATTGGACACAATAATGATGATGATAATAGAAGGTGTCACCAACCCGGCTACTGCAGCAATACCGCCTAAAACCCCCATGGATGTAAAACCGGTATAGGTTGCCATATTGATTCCCATAGGCCCCGGTGTGGATTCTGAAATGGCGATCATATTGGATATATCATCCAGTGTAAACCAACCTGTTGATGCCTGCATATCATAAAGGAACGGCAATGTTGCCAGACCGCCGCCAATGGCAAAAAGTCCCGTCTTAAAAAATTCCCAGAAAAGTCTGAATATCAACATTCTTCATTCCTCCTATGCTTTCTTCTGCGCCTTTGAACGCTCCAACAATGTCTTAATGATCACACCTGCCGCACCTGCACATACGATCCATACAAAGGATGCAACATTGGTAAACAGTGACAGAATCACAACTGCCGCAAAAATCAGATAGGTTGCCGCATCGATCAGTGACTTCTTCGCCAGTTTGATCACTGCATCAAGAACCAGCACACAAACACAGACACGAATACCAGCAAGAGCATGCTGTACCCAGACAATATGTGTAAAACTATTGATAAACGCAGCAATGATCATGATAATGACCAGTGACGGAAATACACAGCCAACAGTCGCAACAATACCTCCGATAATACCTTTGCGCTTATATCCGATAAATGTCGCCGTGTTGACGGCAATAATTCCCGGCGTACACTGACCAATGGCATAGTAATCCATCAGTTCCTCATTCGTTGCCCAGTTTCTGTTCTCCACAACTTCCCGCTGCAGGATCGGCAGCATGGCATAACCGCCGCCAAAGGTAAACCCGCCAATTTTGGCAAACACAAGAAATAATTCCCATAACTCCTTCATAATTTCTATAATCTCCTTTCTCTTCTTACAATCACAGTCCCCTTCATTAAGGATTCATTTTTAGCGTTGTGAAAAGACACCTCCTAGTATATAATATTGCTAAAAGCAATGTTTTCCTATTCACCATTTCATTACGGCAAATGATATCTCCCCATCGGAGGTCACTCATTATGACAGAGAGGTTTCCATGACACTTATACAGCTGAAATATTTCCAGACAATCTGCAAATACAACAATATCACACGGGCATCCGCTGAGCTGCACGTTTCCCAGCCCAGTCTTTCCAATGCTGTCAAAGAGCTGGAACGAGAATTCGGTGTCACTCTGTTCACCCGGCGCAGCCGCGGTCTTGAACTGACACCGGAAGGACGCTATTTTCTCGATGAAGCAGATAAGCTTCTTGAACAGGCAGAACAGCTGACAATACACATGAAACATCTCGCAACTGCTGATCGGACACTGACGCTGGGCCTTCCGGCCATGAGCGGTTCTCTTGTGTTCACAGATCTCCTGCGAACACTCTATGCCCGGTCTCCCGGAACCCATATTCAGGTCATGGAAAACGGCTCCCTGGCCAACCGGTCCAAAATCATGGATCACACACTGGATGCAGCCATTATCACCCGGAACAATCCACTCCCTGCAGGCATCGGACATGTTCCTCTGCGGCATGTCAATATCTGCCTGTATCTGTCAGTGATGCATCCGCTGGCCGAAAAAGATACCGTGACAATTGCTGATCTGGATCAGCTGCCATTGGCCATGCTGCCGGAAGACACCTTCCTGGATCATTGTATTGAACAGTATTATGAGCGTCATCATTTAAAAACCAATGTCATCGTCCGCACCAATCAGCTGGCAACGATTCAGCAATTAGTCGCCACCAACACCACTGCTGCCTTTCTTCTGGATCATGTATTGGAAGAAAACAACGACATTGTCAAGCGAACTGTTCCCGGCCTTCAGCCTGCCGAAATCGATCTGATATGGAAAGCCAGCCGTCACCTGTCACCGCATCTGAAGAATCTGATCACGGCTGCCCGACGAATATAAGGCCATTACCTGCAAATGTTTTTGGTCATCAACACTCTAAGCATATTGTAAGCCCTCCCAAACAATTATTCAAATACTGAAGTTTTATCGTGGTATAGTTTCATCCTATACCACTTTTCTATTTTTCACCTGTAAACGTTTCCAAAACGAATTCTAATTTGTCGAATATTGCATTTTTTTCGAAGCAATTCGGAATATTCATGGAATTTATAGGACATTTTTGAATGTTTATTATTTAACGCTTGCATTTAAACAAACCATA
>JBNMJG010000007.1:0-16455 GCA_050873705.1 Coprococcus sp.
CAGCAGTTCGCTTCTCAGTATTTTGTCAGGTAATCTGAAGACCCCGGAACTGGAGTACTATATTAATGAGAAGGCCAATGCGATTGCACCAAAGAGTACAAGCAGCGGTGCAAGCACGATCCAGTCTCAGATTAACAGTACATTTTCATCCATCGCAGCGGAATCCGTATCGGATATTTTGAAGGATGCGGTATCGGATGTGGCAGATTCTGTGGGGCGTGTGAACTCCGATATTAATGAGATGTTGGAAAAGGCCAATAACAATATCAAAGAATACGAAGATCTGTTAAGTAATTTTGGATCCCATTCAATTGATACCCATGATCTCATTGAGAATGCGGGACATGCAGCCAATTCTTTGAATAAAGCGGCCAAATCCGGAGCATCAGCCCTTGAGGACGCAGATCAGGTGATGCAGAAGACAAGAGATGCAGCGGGAGATTTTTCTTCTGCTTTATCTAAATCTTTATCAGATGGTGAACAGCTGCTGAACAAGGCACATAGTACAGCATCTGAGGGACTGACGGATCTTGAGACAAAAGCAGGCAAGATTAATACAACTGTCGGTGACGCACTGGATGCGGTGAATACAGTTGTTGATCTGAATGCGGAGATTCTCAATAATCTTCAGGATCTGTCGGACAAGATTGGTGACGAAGTTGATGGCGAGATTGCCAGCGGTATTATTGATCGTCTGAATGAGAATCTTGCCAGATTAAGAGATCAGAATGACAGGAACAAGGAATTAGTTGTGAATCTGACAGAGGGCAATGAAGGCATCGGAGATGCCATTACAACAACTTCTGATACAAGAAAGCAGATTGCTTCTATTACCTCAGACAGCATCGATGGACTGCATTCTTTCAGAACAGCTCTTGATACGAATGTATTGCCTCAGCTGAACCAGACGCTGGATACATTCTCAAGTCTGACAGGTGAGCTGACAGGACTGCTCAATGGCGTGCCTTCCACATCTGAACAGCTCAAAGCAGTTCTGAATCAGTTGGATACAAGTCTCAGCGATGTCAAATCAGCCTTAACAGGTACTAAGTCAGCACTGGCTTCCGTCAGTGATCGTCTGAATGATATTCAGAGCGATGTGAATGCGATCATCAGTTCTGAAGCCTATCAGAAACTGCTTTCGCTGGAAGGTATTGATGCGGATACCATTGCATCATTCATGGAATCTCCGGTTGAGCTTGAGACAGAGACTTATTTTGAAGTGGCGAATTACGGTTCTTCCATGATTCCGTTTTATACAAACCTGGCCATCTGGGTCGGCGGTATCGTATTGATCGCGATTCTCAAAATGGAAGTAGATTGTGATGAATCTATGAAATATTATAAACCATCGGAACTGTACATGGGACGCTGGCTGTTGTTTGTTGTCGTCGGCATGGTACAGGGCTTTATCGTGTGTCTGGGAGATATTTTCCTGCCGGGAGCACAGGTAGTAGAGCCGGTCAGAATGGTTATTCTTGGTGTGGTTTGCTCTTTTGTATATGTGAATATTATTTATGCCCTGTCTCTGACATTTAAGCATATCGGTAAAGCATTATGCGTTATTCTTGTTATTTTGCAGATTCCGGGTTCTTCCGGTACCTATCCTGTAGAAATGGCACCGGTATTTTTCCAGAATGTGCATCCGTTCCTGCCTTTTGCTTATGGTGTCGGTGCCATGCGTGAATGCGTTGCCGGATTATATGGCAATACTTATATAAAGGATATTTTAATTCTGCTGTTGTGCTATGTTCCGCTTTCACTGCTGATCGGTCTTGGTCTCAGACCGGCTCTCAGGGGGCTGAATGCTTTGTTTGACAAGAAGCTGGCGGAGACTGAATTTATGATCTGTGAAGAGCCGGATGAGGAATTGAGCAGACATGAACAGTTGACAATGCTTCTGAAAGCCTCTTTGTCTATTGAGAATCTTCGTGAGGAAACGGCTGCGAAGGCCCAGACCTTTGAAAAGAATTACGGTAAGATGGTGAAGGCCGGGTTTGCGGCTATTATCATCATTCCGCTGATTTTCCTGATATTGATGTTCAGTCTGGAATCCAAGATTGTTTTCCTGACACTTTGGATCATATCTATTATCGCTATTTCGGTATGGCTGATTATTGTAGAATTTATACATAATAAGCTTGAAGAGCAGCAGAAGATCGCAGGCATGTCCTTCGATGAAATGCTTGAAAAATTCCGTGGAAAGGAGGAAGAATAATGAAAAATATTTTTCGGATTTTCAAAAATGATGTATCCAGAATTCGTTCAAATGTTATTGCTATGATCGTTATCATGGGTATTACCGTTATTCCGACTCTTTATGCATGGTTTAATATTGCTGCCAGCTGGGATCCCTACGGCAATACAGGTAATCTGAAGATTGCAGTTGCCAGTCTGGATGAAGGCTATGACAGTGAGCTGATTAATGTAAACCTGAATCTGGGCGATCAGATTTTGGACACCCTCAAAGAAAATGATAATTTTAACTGGGTTTTCACAGAAGCGGATGATGCATCTTCCGGTGTCAAATCCGGCAAATATTTTGCAGCATTGGTTATTCCGGAAGATTTCAGCCGAAATCTCATGAGTATTTTCTCGAAGGATGTTGTTCATCCGACGATTACCTATTATGAGAATGAGAAATCCAATGCCATCGCACCGATTGTTACAACGAAAGGTGCCAATGCCGTTCAGCAGCAGGTGAATGAGACTTTCCTTGATACAATTTCCAAGACAGCCCTTGAGGCACTGCAGCTGGTGAATACAGCCTCCAAGGAGGCAGGAGATGAATCCATTATCGATAATCTGGCATCTTCTCTCTCACAGATTTCCACGAATCTCGGCAATGCTGCAGATACGGTACAGTCATTTTCAAATATGACACAGGCAGGTGCGCTGATGCTGGATACGACAACAGAATTCCTTCAGCAGTCCGGTTCCGGTACGAAGAACAGTATCGCAGCTATTGACAAAGCCGGTGACGGTATTGATTCACTGAACAGTGCGCTGTCGGGAACCACATCGACCATCAGTGATGCGCTGGCGCAGAACGCGGAATTTTATACAGCTGTTTCTGATGCCGTAGGCAAAGCCTTGGATTCCTATACAGATGATGCGGCAGCATCTGCAAAAGCACTGTATACAGTCAGCGACAGAGTCCAGAGAATTATTGATAAGTATACAGAGATTGAGAATTCACTGACAGCCATCGGCGACGAATTCCCGGATCTGACAATACTGAATTCTGCCATCAAAGATATCAATAATCTGATTGATACAGCTATTGATCGACAGACAGCCATCAAGAATAAGATTGAAGATGCTGCATCTAAGGTGACGGATGCTACTGCAGATGCGTCTACTTTGAAGAAAGAAATTGATGATCTGATCTCACAGACAACAAGTTCTGTATCCGCTGTCAAGAATACCTATGAGAAGAATGTTAAGAGCAACCTGGATGATCTGGCAGACAGCCTGACAAATACAGGTGATTCGGTATCAAGTCTTTTAACACAGCTTAACAGCAGTGTGAAGGATATTTCGAAGGTGACAGATTCTGCGTCCTCTGATCTGACAGATGTGCAGAATGTACTGGATGATTCTGTTAAGTTATTAAAGGAAGCATCTGACAAGCTGTCCACAGTATCAAAGAGGATTACGGAGGAAGGCAGTCTGGATGCACTGACAGATCTGCTTCAGGAGAGTCCTGAAGATATGGCGGCATTTATTGCGTCACCGGTTAAACTTCATGAGAATCAGATATATCCGATTGAGAATTATGGTTCAGCCATGGCACCTTTCTACTCAACATTGGCCATCTGGGTTGGTGCGGTTGTTATGGCGGGGATGCTGAAGGTAACGGTATCTGAATCAACCAAAGAGAAACTGTTTCATCCAATGGAACATCAGTTGTATCTGGGACGTATGATTCTGTTGATCTGTGTCGGAATCATGCAGAGTGCACTGATTTGTCTGGGAGATTTATATTTCCTTGGTATCCAATGCGAGCATCCGTTCCTGTTTGTTGTGACGGGATGCTTCTCGAGCCTTGTATATGTGAACATTATCTATGCACTGACGGTTTCCTTTGGAGATATCGGTAAAGCTGTAGCAGTTGTACTGATGGTTATGCAGGTGGCCGGAAGCGGCGGTACATTCCCGATCGAATGTGCACCAAAGTTCTTCCAGGTCGTTTACCCGCTGCTTCCGTTTGTACATAGTATGAACGCTATGCGTGAATGTATTGCGGGATTCTATGATAACTATTATATGGTTGAGATGGGCAAGATGGCGTTGTATCTGATCCCTTCATTGCTCCTCGGCCTGCTTCTCAGAAAACCGATCATCAAACTCAATGATGCCTTTATTGAGAAACTTGAAAGCACAAAACTGATTTAAATATTTATCGGGATGAATGTCCCGGGAAAGGAAAAGCCCCTTTACAGAAAGGGGTTTTTTCTGTACAATGGAGTTATTAAAGCATAAGATTTTGCGGATTGTTTCTTGTATCGGCAGAATCTCTCAATGAAAGGAAGATATACAATGGCAAATCCAGTTGTAACAATTACAATGACAAACGGAGATGTGATGAAGGCGGAATTATATCCTGAAATCGCTCCGAATACAGTGAATAACTTTATTTCCCTTGTTCAGAAGGGATTCTATGATGGTCTGATTTTCCACAGAGTCATTCCGGGATTTATGATCCAGGGCGGTGACCCGAAGGGTACAGGTATGGGCGGCCCGGGCTACAGCATCAAAGGTGAATTTGATATGAATGGTGTAAAGAACAGCTTGAAGCATACAAGAGGTGTTTTGTCTATGGCACGTTCTATGATGCCGAATTCAGCCGGTTCCCAGTTCTTTATTATGCATGCTGATGCGCCGCATCTTGATGGTCAGTATGCAGCTTTCGGTAAGGTGATCGAAGGACTTGAGACTGTTGATAAGATTGCATCTGTCAGAACAGGATGGCAGGATAAACCGGTTGAGGAACAGAAGATCCAGTCTATGACAGTAGAACTGTTCGGAGAGACATATCCGGAACCTGAGAAATGCTAATAGAGCCGTCACAGTGAGGTGATCGGCTGAGTATGGCTGCCGCAAAATGCCGTCAGCGGATAGAAATCCACGGCGTTTTTGGCAGCCTTTTTTGAACAATATGAAGGGAGGGTGAGAGATGGCAATTCTGGTTGTAAGGATTGAAGATGATTCAACCCTTTTGATGAATGAGTTCTTTGATTATAACGGGATGTGTTATGGGCTGACACGGTCACGGGAGAAGAATGATGAGATCTGCATCAATTTGGAAGACTTTTATGAAGGAACCGTACAGAGTGAATGTCTGACAGATGTTCCGGTGGTTTTTGTACAGGAGCGGAACGGCAGCTGGTATGTGACCGGATGGTACAGGAAAGCGGAGGTCAGAAAGCGTATTCTGAGGACGTCATTGTTTCTTGAGGGCAATATCCGGGCAGATGTCAGAGATGTCTGGCTGCTTCCGGAAGACCAGCGGCAGTCGATATATACAGCCCGTTTTGGCGAACGGTATTATGAGGTTGTGGAAGAAGATGATGCCCGTTATCAACCGCTTTTGAAAGTGATGGACAGCAGCGGTGGACAAAACGCGCTGCTGAGATATGATTGTGTGGATATCTTTCTTCAAAGCACTATACGGAATGATTATCCGGCCTGTCTGAGAGAATGTGAAAGGCTGGCACTGGCATTGATGCGTGAAGAATGTGCAGATCTGGGAGAGATTAAAAGGCTGGAAGTATGTGGACGGCAGGCGTCGATTCTGAATGGACGGGAAGCGGACGGGTATTATTATGAAGCTATGGCAGATGAACAGCTGGGAAGGGTGCGTCAGGGAATGAAAGCCATAGAGAAAGCCCTTCGTATTGAGCCCGAAGCGGCTGATCTGATGGCGGTGAAGGGACAGCTGCTGGCAGGTATGGGCAGGAATGAGGCAGCGGCTCAGTGGTTTCACAAAGCATGGTCAGAAAGCGGGGATGATGATTATCTGCTTCTTGAAGGGCGTGCCTGGCTGCTGGATGCTCAGCCGGACAATGCACTGGAGTGCTTTAAGAAGATTGAAGATCCGATGATCCTTGACACTGCGGGTATCAATCTCAGAGATATGGAGCGAAGGTGGCCGCCGGTCAGTGTCAGGAGTTTTCGTCAGAAGTAGCTGTTTGGTAAGCGTGATGAATAAAGGAGTGTGGATAGCATGAGTGAACAGGAGAATATTCTCAAGTTAAAGGAAATGATTGAAGCGTCAGACAACATTGTATTCTTTGGCGGCGCCGGTGTGTCTACGGAGAGCGGTATCCCGGATTTCAGAAGTGAAACCGGTATTTACAATACCGTTCACAAATACGGCTGTTCACCGGAACAGATTCTTTCCCATACATTTTTTATGAGAAAGCCGGAGATTTTTTATGATTTCTATAAGTCAACCATGGTATACACAGATGCAGAACCGAATGAGGCGCACAAAGCACTGGCCAAACTGGAAAAGCTTGGCAAACTGAAAGCGGTAGTGACTCAGAATATTGATGGACTGCATCAGAAGGCGGGATCGGAGAAGGTTTATGAGCTTCATGGCACCATCATGAAGAATTATTGTATGAAATGCGGACAATTCTATGATCTTTCTTATGTGATGAATTCCGAAGGTGTACCGAGATGTGAGAAGTGCGGCGGTATGGTTAAGCCGGATGTTGTTCTTTATGAGGAAGGACTGGATGATACAACCATCAGTAAGAGTGTACGTGCCATTGCAGAAGCAGATGTACTGATTATCGGCGGTACATCTTTGAATGTTTACCCGGCCGCCGGATTTATTAATTATTATCATGGCAATAAACTGGTGCTGATCAACAAGAGCGAGACGCCGTACGATCGTCAGGCAAATCTTCTGATCCATGACAGTATCGGCAAGGTCTTACAAACCTGCGTGGCAGATTTGTAGATAAAGCAGGAGAGAATTGAAGAAAGGCGTCAAATTTCGTGTACCTTCTGGTTGGTTTTGTGCATTTTTGCCAAAAAGATATTGAAACAAAGCGTACAAAGAGTTATAATGTCTATGTTGTAAAACATCTTTTCAGGGCAGGGTGCGATTCCCTACCGGCGGTAGAGCCCGCGAGCGAAGAAGTGCTGCAGTGCAGCTTTTCGGATGCATGATCCGGTGAGATTCCGGGGCCGACAGTATAGTCTGGATGAGAGAGAAGAAGATTTGCATTTTATTTGAATGTTGACCTTTGTATATATGCCCTGAATCTTTGTGCGAGGATTCAGGGTTTTTTTCTTTATGAAAAAGGAAATTCCGATAGGAGATACTGTTGGAATTTCACGATCTGACTTTTGATAAAATGTGATCTCCATGAAAAGAATGCTGTACAGAGTCACAGATGTCTGACTTGGAAGAATGTATCGGAGGTATGGAAATGGAAAAGTTTTATCTTGGATTTGACGCAGGAACACAAAGTGTAAAAGTAACCGTATATAATGAGAAGATGGAATGCGTGGCATCCACATCAGCACCCACAACACTGACGTACCCTCATCCGGGATGGGTGGATATGGATGTAGATGAATATCTGGCATTGACTGTGAAGGGCATGGCTGAATGCAGTCGCCAGATGTGGGAGAAAGGTTTGAATCCGAAACAGATACAGTCCATTATGGGGGATGGTATTATCTGCGGCATTGCCGGTGTTGATGAAGAGGGCAATGCCATTACACCATATATCAATTATCTTGATTCAAGAACTCAGGAGGATGAACTGCTGATCAACAGCTGGAATCTGGATATCTGGGGCAAAGAAACAGGCAACCCTGAGGCAAAGTGCATGTTCCCTGCATTATTTGCAAGATGGCTGCTGAAGAATAATGATGCTTTTAAGGCGCGCGGTGCAAAGTTTATTCATAATGCGCCGTATGTTCTGGCACATCTGGCCGGACTGAAAGCAAAGGATATGTTTATCGACTGGGGCGCTATGTCCGGATGGGGCATGGGATACAAGGTTGAAGAAAAGTGCTGGTCACCGGAACAGCTGAAGCTTCTTGGTATCGATGAATCCATGATGCCGAAAATCGTTAAGCCATGGGATATCATCGGACATCTGACAGAAGAGATGGCTGAGAAGACCGGATTGGCAGCAGGTACACCAATTTGCGGTGGTGCTGGTGATACGATGCAGTCCATGCTTGGCAGCGGCAATATGGGTGCAGGACAGGCTGTAGATGTGGCAGGGACCTGTTCTATGTTCTGTGTTTCCACAAAGGGTATTATTCCTGAACTCAGTAAGAAGGGGGCCGGACTGATTTTCAACAGCGGTACATTGCCGGATACCTATTTCTACTGGGGCTATATCCGTACAGGCGGTCTGGCGCTGCGCTGGTTTAAGGATTCTGTCTGCGGACAGGAGCAGGATGGCGATTATTTCGATGTACTGAACGAAGCGGCTAAGGATATACCTGCCGGTTCCGATGGTGTATTATTCCTGCCTTACCTGACAGGCGGTACAAACGATGTGAAGGAAGCCACAGGCTGTTTTCTTAATATGACATTGGACACAGACCAGGCAACCCTCTGGCATGCGGTATTGGAGGCTATCGGTTATGATTATATGGAAATCACAGACCTGTACCGGGGTGCCGGCGTGGATATGAGCCGTATCACGATCACAGAAGGCGGCAGCCGCAGCGAAATCTGGAACCAGATGAAATCCGATATGCTTGGCAGCGAAGTGATTACATTGAAGAATGCCGGCGGTGCTGTGGTGACAGACTGTATCGTCGGCGCCTATGCACTGGGACATATCACGGATATGAAATCGGCATTGACAGAAAGTCTGGAGATTAAGAAACTGTATTATACCAATGCGGAAAATCATGATTTCTATGCGAAACAGTATGCGCTGCAGAAGAAACTGGTGAAACAGGATATGAAAGAGGCATTCCATACGCTGAAATCACTGCATTAAAAATAGCGAGCCTGCAGCTTAAAGGTATAGGTAATGGAATTAGAAATGCATGGAATGCGGTTTTTAATGTATCGCTAAATGGGTTCAAATGAACAGTTCAACACAGGCACACTCGCGTTGCCCAACATTGGCAGCAGTACGTAAGGCACTAAAAGACAGTGCCTAAGTACTGGCCATGTTGGAAGCACCTGTGTTTGAACTGTTTCATTTGAACCCATTTTTTGAAGTTTTTGACTGCACTCCATGCATTTCTAATCCCATTTCTGTAGTTTTTTGAGCTGCAGGTGATTGGTTTTTGGGGCAGCTCCTGTAGACAATAATAGACTCGAAAGACGTAGATTGTTGGTGTAAAATATAGGAATAGGAATAGGAATTAGGAAAATGGATTTATCTGGGAGGTGATGTGCAGATGGAGGAACCTTTGATTATTAAGCGGGATGAGATGATTTTTAAGATTGGTTTTTACATATGTTTGATTGCACTTCCTTGTCTTATCGTTTCTTTCATTGTGATGTCGTATAATCAATGGTGGCGGGGAGCGGTTTATGACAAAAGTTTAATAGCGGAAGTTTTTCTGTGGATATTCTCAATTTCTATTGGAGGAGTTCCTTTTGGTTTGCTGTTAATTTGGGATAGCTATAGACATGATTATAAGTTGGATGAAAATGGAATTACCATAAGATATCGCAGCAGTATATTTCGAACATTCAGAAGTTGGGGTGAATGTGATTGTCTGGGAGTGGAATGTCTGATTTACCCTAAAATCACCTGTTCAAGAGATATTGGTGGTTCTGTGTTGGAAATAAGTTATACGCCGGAAATATGGGATAAGATGAGTGTTTATATGGCGAGGCATGGTGTTAAGGTGTTGGAACCGGATTTTCAGCAGATTTGGGACAAGCAGCAAAGGAAAGCCTCCAAAAGTATTTGTGCTTTGAGAGATGTACAGGGCGAATTGAAAATTAGTGACCAGATGTTTTATGGGAAAAAATTAAATGGAGGGATAAAGCCGTTAGCTGCGATTGTTATATCTTTAATGCTGTTTGGTTGGTATGTTATTTTGTCGTTTGAATACGGTTCATTACTTCGATATGCATGGTTAGTATTGATTATTGCGGCAATGGCCGGATGGATTATCTATGGTGAAGACGCAGAATGGGGCAACGAATGGATAGTCAGTAGAAAAGGGATACAAATTACGACACGACGGAGTAAAAGAGTGACTTTTTATGAATGGGCACAAACCAATCGAGTGGGTGTGGGGAGTTGTGGCTCAGAGGCGGTATTTTTTTATATCTTTTTTACAGCGAATGGTAAATTCAAGAAGATGAAAGTTCGGTTTACAGAAAAAAGATATGAAAAATTTAAAAAGTATGTACCGGACGGAAAAGAAACAGACCCGATGACGAGTGATTATCAGATTCGATGGCGTTCTGCGATGAGAAGCTACGGCAAAGGCCGGGATGATTATGATGAGTGGTAGAAGATCTGCTGTTAATAAATTCTTAAGGGTTTTGCGGTTGACAGCGACTGTAATATTCAGTAGAATAATACTGAATATTAATGTCTACAATTTTGGTATACAATTTTATACTTGGGTAAACCTGCCGAAAGACAGGGACACAAAGCCAAATGGGTCTACGGCCTGACTGTGTTTTGCACAGTTAAGCTAAGACAGCCGGTTGCATCAATGAATCATTGATTATGAAGAGAGGATGAAAGGTCCTTTTATGCCGTCTGTGTAAGATTATCTTATTTAGACGGCTTTTTTGTGTGATTAAATAAGGAGCAATATAAAAAATGAACCATATTGGTTATAGGGAAGAACGGATATACTTGGATAAAGAAGAACAGATTGGGCAGGAGGCCATGAAGGCGGTAAAGAAGGTCATTGCCATGAACAATTCTGTTGGTACAATCGTGGGATATTATGATGAGGCACTGACGATTCTTTCGGTCAGCGATTACTTATTGAGTACGCTTGACTATAGTTTGGAGGAATTTAATGCCCTGGCTAAAGGCTCATTGAGAAATATCTTTTATGGGGAAAGTATCAGCTGGCTGGAAACGGAACGTTTTCGCCGGATTCGCGGCGGCGGTGAAGGAACGATGATGACCGGCGATGGGACGCCGGTTGCGGTTCGCCTGTACAAAGAAGATTCGGTGGACAGCAAAGGGGTGCCAATCTGGGTGATGGCAGTGCGCGCAGACTGGGAACATGAGAATTACACGCTGATGAGCGAAGCTTTGCAGGCGGCACCGTGGTATATGGATTGCGATAGAAAAGGCAATATCGTGAATGTCAATTGGAGTGCCCCCTTTCGGAAACTATTAGGGTACCGTGATACATTGGATTTTCCGAATCATCTTGAGTCCTGGTCGGAGCTTCTGCATCCGGCAGATTATGAGCGGATCCTTGTGACATTGCATGATACGCTCTGCGACAAAACCAATGAGACGAAATATAACGTTGAGTATCGGCTTCGGATGAAAGACGGCAGTTACCACTGGTATCGGGCGGTTGCAGAGGTAACAAGACGAAGAGACGGCAGTGCGCGCCGTATTGCGGGCATCTTTTTGAATATTGATAAAGAGAGAGAAACTGCCGCTATGGAACATATTATCCATAGCATGATCCATGTGGTGGATCATTTTGCAGTATGTGATCTGGAGAATGACAGGTATGAATATCATACCATTAATGTGGATCAAAAATATCCTTCAAAGGGCAGCTACAGTGATTTCATTGAAATGGTAACGGAGAAGTTCAAGATCATGGGCGAGACAGACAAATTGGTTCATTGTCTGCGGCCGGAGAATCTCCGAATGCATATCGCGGATGAAGAGGATGTCTACAAATTTGAATATTGTTCTAAGGATGAGAGTATATTCAGAGTGGCTTCATTTATTCCTATTGAGTGGCAGATGGGGGTCATGACGAAAGTTTTGTGGGTATCCATGGATGTCACTGAAGAAAAGACGAAAGAAATTGCCTCCAGAAAGGCTTTAAAAGAAGCTTTTCAGGCAGCGGAGCGTGCCAATAAAGCCAAGACAGAGTTCCTTTCCAATATGAGCCATGATATCAGGACACCGATGAATGCCACTGTTGGTCTGACGGCCCTTGCCGGAGCGAATATTGACAATCAGGAGCGGCTCGTCGGATGCCTTGGGGAGATCACAAAGTCAAGCAGGCATTTGCTCAGATTGATCAACGAAGTGCTTGATATGGCCCGGATTGAAAGCGGCAAGATCGCATTGGCAGATGAGGAGTTTGATCTCTCGGAATTGGTAGATAATCTGATCAGTATGGTGAAAACGGGGATAGAAGAACATCATCATGCCTTCGAAGTTAATATCAATCATATTGAGCATGAGGCAGTCTGCGGAGATAGTCTGCGTATTCAGCAGGTATTTATCAACCTGATGAGCAATGCCATCAAGTATACACCGGATGGCGGCAGGATCACATTTTCGATTGAAGAGAAACCGAATGGCTATTCCAATTTGGGCTGTTTTGTGTTCAGTATCGAAGATAATGGTATCGGCATGACAGAAGAATTCAGGGGAAAAATGTTTCAGCCTTTTTCCAGAGCAGACGATCACCGAACAACCAATGTGCAGGGAACCGGACTTGGAATGGCTATTGCACAGAACATTGTCCATATGATGGATGGCAATATACAGGTTGAGAGTGAACTGAACAGGGGAACGAAAGTAACTGTGACGATGTATCTGAAGTTACAGGACAAACAGATCCCTAAAATAGAAGAACTGATCGATTTGCCGGTTCTTGTGGTGGATGATGATGAGATGGCCTGTGAAAGCACCGTTGCTGCACTGGATGAGATCGGCATTGCCGGTGAGTGGGTTACATCAGGCCAGGAAGCGGTGGAACGGACATTTAACCGGCATGAACGTCAAGAGGATTATTATGCGATTCTGATGGACTGGCAGATGCCGGGGATGGATGGAATTGAGACCACCAGACAGATTCGGAAGCGTATTGGCAGCGAGGTAACGATTATTGTACTGACTGCCTACGATTACAGTGAAATTGAAGAAGCGGCCAGAGCGGCCGGAGTTGATGCTTTTATCGCAAAACCGCTGTTCCCGTCCAGATTGTCTGCAACTCTGAAGCAGATTGCCGGAGGCAAAATAGAGAAACAGACCTCCAGGGAACTTCCGGATATTGTAAAAGCGGACTATTCCGGAAAACGTATATTGCTTGTGGAAGACAATGACCTGAACAGGGATATAACAGCTGAGATCATTGGAATGTCCAATGTTCAGACGGATGTTGCGGCAAATGGAAAAGAAGCTGTGGACAAGATTATCTCGCTGCCGGAGGGCTGGTATGATCTTGTATTGATGGATATTCAGATGCCTGTGATGAATGGATACGAAGCCACCGCGGCTATTCGTGGTCTGCCGGATAAACGGCGTGAGGTTCCGATTGTGGCAATGACGGCCAATGCTTTCGCAGAGGATGTGCAGATGGCCAAGAACACGGGGATGAATGGACATATTGCAAAACCGCTGGATCTGAATACATTGAATGATGTGATGAGAAAGTGGCTGACTTAAAATAAAATAAGAAATGGCGTATAAAAGATGGATAGAAATCTTTTATACGCCATTTTTAGGTTGAAATTGCATTTGGTCCGAAGTGCTGTGCAGCAGCTATTTGATGCGTTTGGCCAGCACGGCGAACCGTCCGTCGGTGGTGTAATAGTCACAGGTGGATAAGGTAATGATCTCATCACCAAAGGCCGGTGCATTCTCATCATCATAGTAAAGAGAAAGTGACTTGATATTGTTCAGATAATCCTGAAGTTCTGCCTCGGAATTGGCATTGATAAAATCGTAATATTTAAAGTCGTCGGAATCCGGGTCGTAAGCCTTAGACTGGAAAGAGGCAAAAATCTTATAGGTACCCGGACGGTACATGGTATCAAAAGTGATCGTCGTATGTTTCTTCAGGTAATCATTGTCCTGAAAGTCCATGAGGGGGCCGAACATAGTGCCGTTATTCATATGATGGCCATAGATAATGGTGTCAGTGCTGGTCGGATTGAAGGTGCATCTGGCATCGACAAAAAGCATGCCGCCGATATCATAATCGCCGTCAAAATTCTTTCGGAGATAGTATTCCGGGTCATTCGGTGTATACATGACCGGATAGTTGATCTTGGTACCCTCAACAGAAAGCCACCCGATAAAATCCTTATTCTCCTTATACAGTTCACCGTACTTCTCCATCATTGCTTCAGATTCTGAAACGGGATCCTCAGACTCTCCGGATTCCTTGTCTGTGTCCGGGATGCTGATGGTGTCGTTATTCACTTTATCTGCCAGACTGTTCAGATTCTTCTGTGTCGTCCATGTCTGCCAGGCATATTTGCCCAGGGAAAAAGCACTCCATCCAAAACAAATGATGGCAATGATCAATATGATGGTTCCAAGTATTCTTTTCATAGATATTCCTTTTATTTATAATTGCGGAGTTTGCTGCGACTAATATAGTATAAAGTATAGTAAGAAATTTGGAGTCTGTCAATGAAGCCAAAGGATTTCTATGATTGAATTGAAGAAAATACCAGATTTTTAAAATTAGATATGGCGTTTTAAAAAGTAGTATGCTAGAATACATGTAGGTATGCTTTGGGTAATATGAACAGATTGATAATGATTTAACGAAATAAAATCGTGCAATTTGTACACTTTACGAAAAGCAGCAGTTACACCATTTAATTTTAAGGAGGAATTATTCCAATGAACATTTTAGTTATTAACTGTGGTAGTTCATCATTAAAGTTTCAGTTAATCGATATGACAACAGAAGCTGTTCAGGCAAAAGGCCTTTGTGAAAGAATTGGCATTGACGGCAGCCGTATTGTTTACACACCAGCAGGCGGCGAGAAGATGACAATTGAATCTCCAATGCCTACACATACAGAAGCAATCAAGCTCGTTCTTGACTGCCTGACAAATGCTGAGTATGGCGTTATCAAATCTCTTAAAGAGATCAATGCAGTTGGTCACCGTGTCGTACATGGCGGCGAGAAATTCGCAAGCTCTACAATCATCACTGATGAAGTTATCAAAGTTATCGAAGAATGCAACGAACTTGCACCACTTCATAACCCAGCTAACTTGATCGGTATCAATGTTTGCCGTGAACTGATGCCGGGCGTACCTATGGTAGGTGTATTTGATACAGCTTTCCATCAGACAATGCCTAAGAAAGCATATTTATATGGTCTGCCAATCAAAGCTTACACAGATTACAAGATCAGAAGATATGGTTTCCACGGAACATCTCACAGCTTCGTATCCAAGAGAGTTGCTGAATTCCTTGGCAAGCCGCTTGAAGATCTTAAGACAATCGTTTGCCACCTTGGCAACGGTGCAAGTATCTGTGCAGTTGACGGCGGCAAGTCTGTAGATACAAGTATGGGCTTCACACCACTTGCAGGTCTTGTAATGGGTACACGTTCAGGTGATATCGATCCAGCTATCCTTGAATATTATGCAAACAAAGAAGGTCTTACATTAAGCGAAGTAACAACAGTTCTGAACAAGAAATCCGGTATGGAAGGTCTTACAGGCGGCAAGAGCGACTTCCGTGACCTTGAAGAAGGTTATGAAGCAGGCGATCAGGCTTGTATCGATGCAATCGAAGTATTCTGCTACAATGTAGCAAGATTCGTTGGTGCATATGCAGCATCCCTGAACGGTGTTGACGTTATCGCTTTCACAGCTGGTATCGGCGAAAACAGTGGTTTCGTAAGAGGCAAGATCTGCGAATACCTTGGTTACCTTGGTATCACAATCGATGCAGAGCAGAACAGCAAACGCGGTGAAGATATCATTATCTCCACACCAGATTCAAAGGTTACAGTTTGCGTCATCCCTACAAACGAAGAGCTGATGATCGCTAGAGATACAAAGGCTTTAGTAGAAGCTCAGTAATCTGATAATAGTATATTGAGATACAAGAGGACGTGTGAATCTTCACACGTCCTTTTTAATTCTCCATTCCCCAATCGGCAATGGCCAGCAGCACATTTGAAAGTGTCCGGCCCTTCTCGGTGAGAGAATACTCCACATGGGGCGGAATTTCATTGAACTGATGGCGAAGAATAATGCCGTCTTTCTCCATATCCCTGAGACATCCGGAGAGAACTGTATTCGTAATTCCCGGAATATTTTTAGACAGCTGGCTGAAACGCAGCTGTTCAGAACCAAACAGCTGGAGAACAATAAAAAGCTTCCACTTCCCGCCAATGATATCCAGGGTGTGCCGGATAGGACACATCATACCCGGATGGGCATCCATAAAAGAAATATAATCATTCACAGACTCAAATTGACTCATAAAACATCTCCTTTTATTTTATCGCTAGAACATATCATGATTATTCATCCAGTGCCATCTTCAAAAACCTTGGTACGTTCAACCGTA
>JBNMJG010000008.1:0-13456 GCA_050873705.1 Coprococcus sp.
CTTAATATCTCTATTTTCTTAATTTCTACACCCACAGCATTTACTTCACCGCAAATACGCACCCATCCTTCCGGCAGCTCCATTAAAATTGCCGGTGTAAGATATGTAAATGAGTGTTTTCTTTTGGCTCTGCCTTTGGCGACACGTATCTGTACACTCTCTTCTGCACATGCCTTTTTTGCTTTGCTGCAATGGGCTAAAAAGCGTTCTGCAGCATAGGCAATTGTATCTCTTTCATAATCACACAGACCATGGGCAAGGAGAATATAATCAGGAATAACTGAAACTTCACATACAAGAGATCCATAGTTTATTTTTTTCATAGAGCAATACCTCCAAAACTTGTCCACCTTAATTAACCGCTTACACTATTTATATCTTTTTGGAGATGTTATTCTACTCAGCTTTTTAATTATTTTTATAAAAATTACAGCAGCATCACAAATATCGGTATCGTGATAATACACAGCAGTGTTGTTGTAAATATAAATTTCGATGCCAGCACAACATCATTGCCATATTCCCCGGCAAAAATCGCACAGAAGCCTGCTGCCGGCATGGCATGCCCGATGACCAGAACACCATAGATAATGGGATCATGCACGAAGGGCCTTGCAATGACAAGTACAAGAAATGGGATCAAAACAAGCCTCACCAGTGAACAGACATAGGTCCGCCAATCGCTGAGTACATCCTTCACACTGCTTTTCGTCAGAATCGTTCCCACATAAAACATCGCCATAGGTGTTGTCAGAGATGATAATCCCTGCACAGCATTATCCACCGGCGCCGGAAAACGCAGCTGAAAAATAAACATGATCAGACCGACGACAACCGCCGCATTCACCGGGGTAAAGATATACTCTTTGATTGAATGATGCACATTCTGTCCGGCATCTGTCCCTGTACTCTGCATCAGCCAGATACCGTAAGTATAGGCATAGGTACAAAATGCCAAATTAGCAAATGTTGCATAGAAAACAGCTTCACCGCCAAAAACGGCATCCATCACCGCCCACCCCATGAAGGCATGGTTTGGAAAGGTGACCGCATAAATCCAGACACTTTTTGACGCTTTGGATATTCGAAAGATCCAGGCTGTCAGATAACCGATCAAAATACTGAGTCCAAATATGACCAGACTGATCAAATAGACTTCTCCTGCCTTCATCAGACGGTCCGGTGTATAATCCGCCTCAAAGGTTGTCAGTACCAGACAGGGCAGCGTTACCACCAGCAGGAAACGACTGATACCATTGGAAAATGCTTCACTGATCATCCTTCGCTTGCTGACCGCATAACCCACGATGACATAAATAAAAAGTGTCACCAGTTTTCCTGCTACTGTAAAAATCGCATTCATTTCCTATTCCATCCTGTCTCCAAATACACCGTTCCACAGAAACGGCATATAAATTTCATTCTGTTTTTCCCAATCAGCCTCACAATGGCCGCCATAAGCCTGAAGATACGGATATGTCACCGCTCCCCGTTCCACCAACAAATGACTGAATTCCAGATTGGTACAGGTATATTTGACAAGTCCCGGTTTTCGTCCGGACTCTTTGCTTCCCCAGCTCATATAAACCCTTGTATCCGGAAGCAGCGGCCCTGCAGCTGTCAGCTCTTCCCTCATGGCATCATAACAAAAGCCCACCGCACTTGAGAGACAGGCCGCCTTTGAAAAGACGTCATTATGGGCTACAACAGAATAATAGGCCATCAATCCGCCCATGGAACTGCCTCCGATACCGGTATACTCCCGCTCCGGCTTTGTCCTGAAATGGGAATCGATCAGCGGCTTCAGCTCATCCACCACCCACTTCATAAAGATTTTGCCTGTACCATGGATTTTTTGTCCGTCAAAATCTCTGAAATCATAGGGCGAAAATTCTTCCAACCGTTTGTTGCCCTCATGATTGCATTCGATACCCACAATGATCAGCTGCTTATCCCATTGTCTCATGAAATCCTGCAGCCCCCATGACTTGCCATAGGTGGCATCTTCATTATAAAAAAGATTGTGCCCGTCATACATATACATTACCGGATACCGCGCATCGCTCTCTTCATAATCATCCGGCAGATAGATATGCAGCATTCTATCCAGATCGTACGGCGTAATATGTACCATTTCTTTAATAACCATATTTTCATCCTCCGATTAATTTTCATCTATTTGCTTGCGCCAAACACATACGAAACCTGATTTAAAACTCAATTTCTATACGCAGATGCATTTCTCATCCTAATTTCCGTGCAGCGCCATATCATTTCAAACTACAAAGTCCATCATATCATAGAATACCTTTTACCGAAAGTTTTTTCAAAAAAATAGAAATATATCTTTCATTATCAGAATATTCATATTAAAATAGAGATGTATATTGACAAACTTTCAAAGTAAAACATATTTTGAAAGCTGGCTTTCAATTATTCAGTATAGTTTATAAAACAGGGGGGTTTACACAATGGATCTGATGAAAGATATTTATAAAAAAGAACTTCGTACACGCATTGAAGGCTGGGAAGGTATGAAAACTGCCGATTTCCAGTATGAACCGGAACGTGCTGAATTAAAGGCACAGATGAAAGACTGGCTGGCCGAAAAGCTCGGTATCGATGATGAGAAGAAACTTCTCATCGCCAACCGCAAATATTTCGCCACATGCATGGCCGAACTGGTTTACGAAGACACTGTCCGACCAAATATGAAGGACTTTATCCACTAAAAAAAAGCATCCCCCGCCAGGGAGATGCTTTTTTATTTGATCATCAACCGCAGATTATTAACCTGCAATTCAACTTCGGCTAACTTCGCTTTATCCTGCAGAAGATTCATGATATAAGCCTTATTAACACTCATACTCTTTGCAATAAGAAATTGTGCCCTCTTATAATCCTGCGCCTTAATATAGGCCTGTACGGATGAAAGATCCATTGGTCCGCTGTAATCTTCACCCAAAAAAGCCCGAGCTGTGATTTCTGAATAATAATATGGAAGAATATGATCTGCCACATAACCGCAGTCATAGCCCGCAAATTCCACCGTCAATGTCACTTCATCCACATCCCTTTTTCCTCCGCACTGAATATCAAAGTTCTTCAGCTGGATCGGGCCGGTAATCGGGGCTAAGAGCTGCTCGATCTGCGGTTCAACTTTACCCTTATTACTGTTTAAAGCCTGGGCCACCATTTCATTCTTCTTGCGTGCCGGAAGCATTTTAAGCATCTGTCCCGTAAAAGGAGGCAGTTTCACACCACCCATCTGTTCCGGATGCTGCTTTGCCATCTCCAGCATGTTATTCAGCAATTTATCATAATTAATGTGGCCAATGGCCAGTATCATCTTGATCATTTAACTCATCTCCAGTTTCATCTCTGTTTTATCAAGGCTGTCAATACCCGTAACTGGTGCTGTTTCTATTTCGGGAATCAGAGATTGTTCCGCTGCCGCTTCTTCAGAATCATTTTCTTTCTCTGCCGGAACCGGAGGATTCAGTTTAGAAGGACTTGTCACATACCATACCACATCCACATCTTCCAGTTCAATGATGGCATCTGAAGCAGGTACTCTTGCCTGTGCGCAGCCTTCCGCCGGATCACTGCAGTAAAACGTATCTGTCTCCTCATCATAATCCGTCAATGCAATGGCATGGGGCTTATTTGAATCATAAGCAACAATGCCCTCCGGATGTTCCTCCAGTAATTTTTTCAAATCGTCCACAGAGGAAACATAATCATGTGTCATTGTTACACCATCATAAGTAAATGTCCAGGAAATTCCTACGCCTTCCCGCCAGGCCACGCTGCCTACGCTGCTCTCCGTAATGTCTTCCCAATCCTCATAACCTGCCAGCATCGCTGCTCTTCGCATGATCATGGCCGATGAAGCTAACGTACATGTTCCCCTTCTTGACTGCTTGATAAATACATTCTCATCGTTAAGTTCTTCAAAAGTAATATCTTTAGTGGCTGTTTTCTCTGCCGCCTGAACCTGACCGCAATTTACAATGACGATCATCAGCACCAGACTCAGCAAAAGCATCCATTTCTTCATTCTTTAAAACCCCCGCAAAATTATTTCAGATTTCTTTATGAATCTTGCCGTCTTTACACGGCACTTCGTTAAGTGTAATATAACTGTAATAATTTCGCAATGGATTTTAGAGTTTTTTAAGATTTTTCAGTAACATTTTATTAACATTTTTCTACATAATGTTTCTGAAATTCAATTCATAACTGAAAATTCGGATAGAATTTTCCTTTTCTGCAGCCAACTTCAATGTTTCAGGCAATGTTGTCACACACACAATGGCATAAACTTTTCTGTCCGCTGCATTCTTCTGAATACGCTTTCTCTGGGCTGTCATGTCATCCAGCACCTGCAGATACAATTCTTCGTATTCTGGCCGCTGAACTGTTTCAATTACATAAATATTATCTTCACGGTCCATGGCAATTAATTCACCGTCATCAGCTTCTTCACATAAGGTCAGAGGCAGACCGAAAATATTTTTCTTTTGTCGGAGATCAGCCGCGATCATCTCAGTCAGTGTAGGACCTGAAAAATGACAAGCTGCCGCCTGATCATTGCCACTTTCAAGAGTTTCGGACGTCTTTACAGGTTCTGACTGTGCAGCACCTGATTTTGCCGATGCATTCTCCGCATTGTCCGTCTGTTCATCCGCTTTCTTTTTTGCCTTTATATGGTCATAAAGCATATTGCCGTAAACAAGCACAACAATGATACCAAGACCAATTAAAAAATACATCTCTTTTCCTCCTGTTAATTGCTGCTGTATGAATACGCATTGGATACCTTTGCATTGTTGGATGTCAGCTTCACATTGTCTCTGTAATAAGCCACAACCGGCGTTCCGAGTTCTACATTCTTATAGATTGTATCCGCCGCATCGTATGGCAGATTAATGCAGCCATGGGAACCGCCGTTCTTGTAAATGCTGCCGCCGAAATCACTTCTCCAACTGGCATCATGAAGCCCCACATTGTAAGCAAACGGCATAAAATATGTCACATCCGACTCATAATCCTCGCCCACCAATGTGGCCGGACTCTGTCTGCTGATAATCTTGAAGACACCATCCGGCGAACCGTTTCCATTGTTGAGATTGCCGGAAACAAGATCCGAATCCACCACAAGGGAACCATCTTTGTAATACCAGAGATGCTGGTTCGTATAATCAATTTCTATGTATGTATTGCCGATATCATCCGCACCTTCCACAAAAGCCCTCTGCTCATACTCCGGCTCTCTTGTAACTGATTCGCCTTTTTCGATATCCTCAATAATCTGGGCTGCCTCACCCTTCTTGTCAATGACCCATCCGTAATCTCCGCCGCCGATCTTGATAGTATCACCATTTGTTGTCACAAATGAACGTGTCGCCGCATAGGTATTGTACTTGGATGCCAGCTGCTGTGCATAGGAAGCCGCCATATCCGGATCTACTGTCACAGACATGTCATCATTGATGGTCAGCCAGGACAATATCGTCTGTCCGTCCAACACCTGTTCTGAGCCCTCAATTTCATAAGTAATGGACATATTCTTGTATTTCTCTGTTACCTGAAGCTTTTCCTGAAGCTTTGGATCCTCTGAAGTCACTGCCGGCTGCACATAATCCGAGTCATTTAACTTAAGCACTGCCTGGCGTTCATCAATGGCTGCCTTCACATCCAACACGATCTGCTCTTCCAAGGGCTGATTGCCCTTCTTCTCAGGTACGATCTCATAACCATTGTCCGTATATTTCAGATAAGCATCCTCAGGCTTCTCAATGTTCTCTTCCTTGAAACAGTCCATCCCCTCTACCAGCTTCACCAGCTTCGACTCATCATATGTCAGCTTTACATTAACCGTATGAGAATGATCTTTACTGATGTATAATGGCCATAACATACTGTTCTGCTCATCCATCACCTTCTGAATACTGCCGTCAGACTCATAGTGATAATCGATATCTTTACCGCTGATATACGTTACCCTGTCTTCTCTGTCATGAATTGCCAGCAGATAATCTTCCGCATCTTCCTTAATCTTTTCTTCTGCTGCATCTGCTGTTCCCAGGGAAAAATTCGTCTCATTGATCACTGTCCCCGGATAGAAGTGATCATGAAAATAATAACCAACGCCTGCATAAGCTGCCGCCAGCAGCACAACAACAGAGCTGATTCCGATAATCAGGCCTTTTTTCACTGACTTTTTATTCTTTGCCATATTTCTTCCTCCAAAATTTATATCAAATCACATATTACTAATTACGCATAGATCACTTCCATATCATACCATATTTTCTTTAAAATAATCTGACTTTTTTATAAATAAATGTGAATTCTATCCTATCCTGATTAAACAGGTCCATTTTCCCATGGAAGCAGAAAAGGCCGCATACTATGCAGCCTTATCAAAGTAAATTCTTATTTCTGTTCCTTTGCCGACTTCGCTGGTCAGCTCCATCCGTGCACCATTTCTGGCCACGATATGCTTGACGATGGCAAGTCCCAACCCGGTTCCCCCGGTGGACTTGGAACGACTTTTATCCACGCGATAGAAACGTTCAAAAATACGCTCCTGATGTTCTTTGGAAATGCCGATGCCGGTATCCTTAACAGACAATACAACCTGATTGTCCACGGGCAAAACAGAGATTGTCACACTTCCGCCCTTATTGTTATAGCGAATGGCATTATCACACAGATTATAAATAACTTCATCCGCCATTCCTTTTTCTGTTCGGATCTTACAGGGAACACCTTCCAGCTTCAGCGTCACATCATGTTTTCTGGCACTCATTTCCAGTGTATCCATACAGTTTTCTGCTGCCTGATACAGATCCACTACTTCCAGAACCGCATCCTGTGTTGTGGCGTCAAGTTCCGATAAACGAATCGTGTCATTGATCAATGTCAGAAGACGATCTGCGCTTTTGTGGATCTCTCCGCCAAAACGGGCAATATCTTTCTCTGAGACCATTCCGTTCTCAATTAATTCTGAGTAGCCGGATATAGCAGCCAGCGGTGTTTTCAGCTCATGTGAGACGTTGGCTGTAAAATCCTGACGCATGCTGGCATTTTTCAAAATATCCTCATGCTGTCTTCGAATGGTATCAATAAAAGGTTCCATTTCCTGATAAACAGAAATCTCATTGACATAATCCATATTCTCTGCCATCTGCTCAATCGGTCTCAACAGACTATCTGTCAGTAAACGGCCCAAGAATGTACATATAATAAATAAGATGATCACCATTACCGCAATGATAGGCAGCATTCCCTGAACAATACTGATGACACTGCCTGTCTCTGTGGCCACACGCAGTACATTGCCGTCATTCATACGTACCGCATAATAAAAAGTTGTCTTGGCCACGGTTTTTGACTGTCGTACCGCCTGACCTTCACCATCTTCAAAAGCCTTTTTGATCTCCTCACGATTGCTGTGATTCTCCATACCGCCGATATCTGCATTGGTATCAAGCAAAACCTTGCCGTCCGGATCGATAATGGTCACCCTGAGATTATCCAGCTGGTGGACTTCCTCGATCAGCTCTGCCTCATCATATGTATCCACACTGGTCAAAACATAGGCGTATGTTCTCACATCACTGAAAACCTGCTCTTTAAAACGCTGATAAAACAACGCTGTCACAATGGTTGTTGTGGCAAGAATAGCCAATGCCGCGATCAGGCAAAACTGCATATAGATTTTATGCTTCATTTTCTTTCCGCGCATAAATCTCTAATTCTCCTTATCTGACATAATATAGCCGACATTTCGAACGGTTTTAATCATGGTTCCCGCTTCACCCAGCTTCTTGCGCAGCGTTTTGATATGCATATCCAGCGTTCTTGATTCACCTTCAAAATCAATTCCCCAGATCCGTTCCATAATCGTATCTCTTGCTGTTACAATTCCCGCATTGGTCATCAATAATTTCAAAAGTTCATATTCTTTATATGTAAGTTCACAAACCTGATCGTTCACATAAACGGCATGCTTTTCATCATCCATAAACACGCTGCCCAGTGTCAGGAACTTCTTCTCTTCCACATAGGCGCTTCTTCGAAGCAGAGCTTTGACTCTGGAAATCAGCTCCATAATACCAAAAGGTTTAGTAATATAATCATCTGCACCGACATCCAGTCCTTTGACCTTGTCAATCTCTGATGTTTTGGCCGTCACAAGAATAATCGGCAGTTTCTTTGTCTCCGGCATGGACCGGAGTTTTCTCAGTACATCCAGTCCATCCGCATCCGGAAGCATAATATCAAGCAGAAGAAGACTCGGTACCCGCTCTGAAACTTTTTTGAAAAAGTCTCTGGCATTATCAAATCCTTCTGTCTGATATCCGCTGTTCTTCAGTGCATAAGCCTCTATCTCCTGAATATTCAGATCATCCTCAAGAATATATATTGTCGCCATCTTTATCCTCCTTATGACTGAGGCAATGCATAATCTGCCTTGTCTTTCTGATATGCTTCACGGAATGCTGCATCTTTATTTTCCTTCAGACCTTCCAGATATTCATGGACATCAAATACATTCTCATGGATTCTTAAAAGGTCAACCGCCAAATTGGAACAATGGTCTGCTACTCTTTCATAATTGATCGTAATGTCTGACAAAACAAATCCCAGTTCAACAGAACACTCACCACTGCGCAGTCTTCTGACATGGCGCTGTTTCAGCTCATCGTTCAGGTAATCAATGACTTCCTCCAGTGGTTCCACCTGACGTGCCAGATGAATATCATCATTCTTAAATGCCTCAATAGACATATTCATGATATCTCTGACTGCTCTGGAATATACTTCCAGCTCCTGTGCACCTTTCTCTGAAAATGTAAGCTTTTTCTCATTCATTTCCTGGGCTTTTTCCATGATATTCACCGCATGATCGGAAATTCTCTCCAAATCCCCGATACAATGCAGCAGCATGGATAAACTTTTACTGTCTTTTTCTGAGAGATCCTGACTGCTGAGCCGGATCAGATAAGTCCCCAGACGATCTTCGTAATGATCGACTTTATTCTCCAGTTTCAACACATTCTCAGCCTTTGTCTCATCGTATTTATTCAGAAGTTCCATGGCAATAAACAGCGCCTGTCTGGAGAGCTCTGCCATATGACCGGTAACGGAATAACAATTTTCCATGGCAAAACCCGGCTTCTCAATGAAACGGTCATCCAGAAGAAGCAGCATATCCTGTCCGTCTTCCTCCGGCTTCTCAATCTTCTGCTCTTCTTCATCTGTTGATCTGACTGTAAGAATCGCCAGTTTTTCAAGTACTCTGTGGAAAGGCAGTAAAATCGCTGTCGCTACAATATTAAAGACACTATGGATCACAGCAATACCTGCCGGATTTGCAATGCTGTCAATAAAACTAAAATGCAGTACTGCGTTCAGCGCATAAAAGCCGATCATAAAAATCGCTGTACCGATAATATTAAAATACAGATGAACAAATGCTGTACGTTTTGCATTCTTGGATGCACCGATACTGGACAGCAGCGCTGTCACACATGTACCGATATTCTGGCCCATAATAATAGGCAGTGCGGCACCATAGCTGACTGCTCCGGTGACACATAAAGACTGAAGAATACCCACAGATGCAGAAGAGCTCTGGATAGCGGCTGTCAGGATAAGGCCGGCCAGCATGCCAAGAAGCGGGTTCTTGAACATCAGCAGGATATTCGTAAATTCAGGTACATTCGCCAGCGGTTTCACCGCATCACTCATGGTTTCCATACCAAACATCAAAACGGTAAAACCAATCATAATGGTACCGATATCTTTTTTCTTCTCATTTTTGGAGAACATCAGAAATCCGACGCCGATCACGGCGAGAATCGGTGAAAAAGAAGACGGCTTCATCATTGTCAGGATAAAGTTGTCACCTTCAATACCTGTCAAACTCAAAAGCCATGATGTCACAGTTGTACCGATATTGGCACCCATAATAACACCAACGGCCTGAGATAATTTCATAATACCGGAGTTAACGAAACCAACCACCATAACTGTGGTAGCTGAGGAAGACTGAATAACTGCCGTTACACCGGCACCTAACAGTACGGCCTTGAAAATATTGTCTGTCATCTTCTCCAGAATACGTTCCATACGTCCTCCGGATGCCTTGGACAGACCGTTGCCCATGACTTCCATACCATACAGGAAGAGAGCAAGGCCGCCAATCATTGTTAAAATGTCAAATACACTCATAAATTTCTCCTTTACGTTTCTTCATAACATCAATCTGTTCATGAATAGTTTCCCCATTCATTCCCGATTATACGATGACTATGTAAAGGATAAAGGCATTCCATGTAAAATCAATGTAAAATTTCATTTACATTCAGGTGTATTTTTTACTTTTTGAGCTTTATTCAGGTAAATTCTATGTAAATCCATGACCTCGCCCAAATTTCCGCAGCACCTGACAGATGAGAAGTAACTCCCATCTGCCAGTTCTTATCTATTATTTCTTCAGCCACTTCTTGCAATGCCTGCACTGCTCCTGTATATCATTGATCAGCATGGACGTATGATAGCCATCCGCAGCGGCATGATTGACCATGATACTAAACGGCAGCATCCACCGGTCATGTACCTTATGATAGCGCCCGAACACAATGATCGGAAAATACATCTGACGAGGTCCTGGTGTGTCATGTCCCATTGATGTAAAAGAAAGCCACGGTACACAGGATACCGGTGTAAAGGCATCCGGCCGATCCGGTTTACCCTTAATCCCCTTTGCATTCTCATATTCCTTCATATCCTTTCGGACATCTTTGTAAAAAATACGAAAATCCTCATTCCATTCTGTCCAGATATCTGAAAATGTCTCATCATCTTTGTGAAAAATCGTGTAGGACGGATGGCAGACATCATATATGCCCAGCTTACCATCTTCATCCACAGCCATTCTGAAATTTTCATGATGGTTGATCTCATACATAATGGCATACATCATCGCCGGATAAAAGTGAATTCCCTTCTTCCGGCAGCGTTTCCTCAACTTCGTCACATCCAGCTCCACATTCATCTCATAACTGGTGCGAATCTGTTCACTATAATATCGGTAATGCTCCCGCCTCGGCCATTGTTCCATGTCTATACGTTCAAATGCCATGTCTGTTCCTCCTGTTAAACACCCAGCGCCTGAAGACGCTTCTCTATAAAGGAAAGTATGTCCATCTGTACCTGTTCATAATCAAGTTCATTGAGTATTTCATGTCTGTCACCGGGATAAATCTTCATTTCGACAGTTTTCACGCCTGCTTCCCGGTATGTCCTGCAAATCTCCGGCACATCTTTGCCAAAGTGTCCAACAGGATCATCACTTCCTGCCACAAATAAAAGCGGTACGTCTTTGGGCAGCTGACGGATATGCTCCGGATCCTGAATAAATCCCAATGCATCAAAAAGGACTTTGTATCCATTCAATGTAAACATAAACCCGCAATAAGGATCTGCAAGATACGTATCCACATTCGCTTCATTCCGGGACAGCCAGTCATACTCCGTCCTGACAGATGGATACTGTTTATTATAGGAGCCAAATGCCATTTTCAGCATCAGCTGACTTCTGTGTCGTTCACCTCTGACAATACTCAGACTATTGGCCGTGGTCTTTGCCGCACTTAAAAGTGCCGGAGGCTGTGAGCCGGTACCCATCAATATCGCACCATCCAGCTGCCTTCCATAGGTCATCAGGTATCGCCTTGCCATAAAAGAGCCCATACTATGCCCTAAAAGGAAATACGGCAATCTCGGATACTGTGCCCGAATTGATGTCGTTACCTTATATAAATCATCCACCACCGTCTCTGAACCATTCGCCCCTGGAAAATATCCCAGCTCATCTTCATCTCTGGCTGTCTCCCCATGTCCCAGATGATCATTGCCGATCACCATGATGCCATGCTGCGCCAGAAAAGTAGCCAGTCTGTCATATCGGTCCACATATTCACACATCCCATGGGAAATCTGGACAATCGCCCTGATCTCCTCCAAAGGATGCCACAAAATCACATGCAATTTGCTGACCCCATTCGTCGAATTCAAATAAAACTCTTCCTTTTCTACCATATCTGCGCCCCCAATTTCTTTCTCATCATACATTCACCAGATGTCGGCGCCCTCACCATTTCGCGCCGTCTCTATATATCTATTATTATACCCGAACATCACACAAAACACCAGAAATACACACCATCTGGCATAAAAAAGATATCCGCATAAACAACAGCGTGCCCGCAGATATTATCCTGCCGACAACTTTTTATCCTTATTATCCAAATATGTGTTATCATAGAAATCGTAAAGATAAACTTGCTTAAATATAATATCTGCATTATTGCCCTATTTCAAAAAATGTATTTTATATAAGCCATTTTTATCTCAATCTATTACATCTGACATTCACAGACAGGTGGGATTGGGAATTCTGTCTATTCGCTTGGATCAAGCAGCCCCAGATGCAGAATTCCCCTCCCCTCGTCCGAAAGGAATTTTTATGAAAAAACACCTCTTCAGTCTTTTGCAGCGTATCGGTCAGTCTTTTATGCTGCCCATCGCTCTTCTGCCTATCGCCGGTATTTTTCTCGGCATCGGCAGTTCATTGACTAACACAAATATGCTTTCGGCCTATCATCTGAAAGGTCTCATTGGTCCCGGAACAGCACCCTATATCCTGTTCTCGCTGCTCAACAGTGCCGGATCCATCATATTTGACAATCTGCCCATCCTTTTTGCAGTGGGTGTTGCTATCGGTATGGCCAAAACCGAAAAAGCAACTGCAGCATTATCCGGTATTGTGGCCTTTTTTGTCATGCACAGCACCATCGGCAGCCTGATTACTTTTACCGGCCGAAGTCATTCTTTTCTCACCGGTGCAACCACTGAAATTGTCGGCATTACCTCTCTGCAGATGGGAGTTTTTGGCGGCATCATCGTCGGTCTGGGTGTAGCCGCACTCCATAACCGTTTTTACAAAATAGAATTGCCTCTGGTACTGTCCTTTTTCGGCGGAACCCATTTTATTCCTATTATCAGTGCCATTACTTATGTTGGTGTCGGTATTCTCATGTTCTATATCTGGCCGCCCATACAAAGTCTGATCAATGAAGCCGGAAAACTGGTTCTCATGTCCGGTTACGGCGGAACTTTCCTTTACGGACTGATGGAACGTGCACTGATTCCCTTTGGCCTTCACCATGTTTTTTATATGCCCTTCTGGCAGACTGCTGTAGGCGGCAGAGAACTGGTCAATGGCCACCTGATTGAAGGGGCTCAGAATATCTTTTTTGCAGAACTTGCCAGTCCGGGAATTTCTCATTTTCATGTAGAAGCTACCCGATTTATGAGCGGCAAGTTCCCATTGATGATGTTTGGACTTCCCGGCGCTGCTCTGGCCATGTATACC